>ONUQ01000150.1 GCA_900321055.1 uncultured Elusimicrobia bacterium | reverse complement strand
TTTATAAGAACTTCCTTTATCCTGTCCGCCAAGGATAAGTTGAATATTTTTATCAAAAGCTTCAAGAGCAACCTTAGTAGAATCCACATTTGTTCCTTTTGAATCATTGTAATATTTTACACCATTTACGGTTTTTACAAATTCTATTCTATGTTCTACACCTTTAAATTTTGAAATAACTTTTTCAATAACCGAAGGTTTTACTCCGGCAATATAACTTGCAACTACACAAGCAAGAATGTTATCTATGTTATGTCTTCCGGGAATATTTATTTTCGGATTTAATTTAATAACTTTTTTACCTTTTTTTAAGTAAATTTTTTCATCTTTATAATAAACACAATTTGTTGTTGAGTCAGTATTAAATTCAAACTTTTTTGCAACGGTTTTCAAAATAGATTTTCTTAAATATTTATCATTATAATTATATATTGCATAATCTTGTTTTTTTTGATTTATAAAAATATTGGATTTAGCTTTTATATAATTCGCCATTGTGTGATGATGTTTCAAATGGTCACAGGTAATATTCATACTTACACTGATATTCGGTCTAAAAAAAGGAGAATCTTCTAATTGATAAGAAGATAATTCTAAAACTAAAACAGATTTAGAATTTAATTTAGTTACAACTTCCGATATAGGAAAACCGATATTTCCCGCAACAAAAGTATTTTTATAAAATTTTTTTATTATTTCATAAATTAAGGTTGTTGTTGTAGTTTTACCGTTTGTTCCGGTAACTGCAATTATTTTTTTAGGTTTAGCAAAATTCAAAGCAAAATCCAACTCGTTTAAAATAGGGATTTCTTTTTTTCTTGCTTGTTGTAATATTTCCAGCTCGTTTGAAAGCCCGGGACTTTTTATTATTATATCACTATCTAAAACTTTGGCAGAGTGTTTTTTGAATTCCACTTCAACATTTCTGTTTAAATTCATTTCTTCGTAGGATTTTTCTTTCCCACTGTCACTGGCAAAAACTTTATATCCTTTCAAAACAGCTAAATTTGCACAAGCTATTCCTGACTTTCCTAATCCTAAAATCGAAATTTTTATACCATTATAGTTTTTCATAACTTTATCTTAATTTAAGAGAAGCAATCGCTATAATCGCAAGTATAATTCCAACAATCCAAAATCTTATCGTTACTTTAGTTTCTCTAAGACCACCTAACTCAAAATGATGATGTAAAGGTGCCATTTTAAATACTCTTTTTTTTGTCTTTTTGAAAACAAATACTTGTATCATAACAGATAATGCTTCCGCTACAAATACTCCTCCTACCACAAGAAGAATAAGTTCTTGTTTTATAAAAACTGCAGACAACCCCAATAATCCGCCAAGGCAAAGACTTCCTGTATCCCCCATAAATATTTCTGCAGGATATGAATTGTACCATAAAAAGCCTAATCCCGAGCCAAAAAGTGCCATTAAAAAAACCGAAATCTCTCCTGCTCCGACAATATAGGGAACTTTTAAATAGGAACTGATGTTTATATTTCCTATGAGATAAGAAAATACGGCTAATGTTACCGCAACAATTATAATATTTCCTGTTGCAAGTCCGTCAAGACCATCAGTTAAATTTACGGCATTTGAACTTCCTACTATAACAAAAAATATTACTACAAAATATAGCAGAGATAATTCAATAAAAGTTGTTTTTAAATACGGAATATTTAAAGATGTTGCATATTGCGAATTTGTCGGTAAAAAATATAAATATATTATGATAAGCAGTGCAAATACAGATTGAAACACAATTTTTTTTCTTGCAGATAAACCTTTAGGGTTTTTCTTTACCAACTTTAAATAATCATCCGTAAACCCTATCAATCCGAAAAATATTGTTGCAAATATAAGCCATAAAATAAAATGATTGTCCAATCTTGCCCACAAAACGGTTGACAACAATAAAGAAATGATAATTATTATTCCCCCCATTGTTGTTGTTCCTGATTTTGACAGATGAGTTTTTGGTCCGTCATCTCTAACGGTTTGACCGATTTTATATTTTTTTAAGTTTCTTATAATAAACGGTGCAATCATAAAAGTGATTATTAAACTTGTCAGTATCGCTCCGCCTGCTCTAAAAGTAATATATTGAAAAAGATTTATATCTAATACCGTATAAAAAAGATGATAGAGCATTATTTTATTCCTCTTTTTATTTTATCCGCAACAATAATATCATTAAAAACCGTCTCCATTTTCATACCTCTTGAACCTTTTATAAAAATTATAGAATTTTCTTTTATTTCACTCATAACCTGTTCCCATAAAACAGATTTTGTCATAAAATATTTTGTTTTTTTATCGGTAAGTTCTTTTTGGATATAACTAACTAAATTTCCAAACAAAAAAACCGATTTTATATACGGTAAAGAATTTATATATTTACCTAATTCCGCATGATATTGATTTGTTTTTTCTCCCAATTCCAACATATCACCTAATATCAATATAACATCTTTATTCGGATATGATTGAGCAAGATTTTTTATTGATTCGTGCATGGAAGTAGGATTTGCATTATAAGCATCGTTTATTAAAACAGCACCGTTATTTAATATATATTCTTGCATTCTCATTTTAGGAGCAATGCATTTTTCCAAGCCGTCTTTTATTTCACTAACGGAAAATCCTAATCCGTAAGCTACCGCCGTTGCCGCCAACGAATTTAAAACATTATGCATCCCTTTCATTGATATTTCTACGGTTTCTTTTTTACCGTTTATATACATATCAAAAATTTGTTTATTTGACTGTAATTTAATATTTTTAGCATATATATCCGCATTATCATTTAAACCAAAAGTAATAACTTTCTTTGTTACTTGCGAAATTACGGATTTTATATAAATATCATCGTTATTTAATACTATAAAACCGTCATTACTTATTCCATCTGTTAATGTCATTTTTTCTTTTAATACATTTTCCGGAGTTTTGAAAAATTCCAAGTGTGAATTTCCGATATTTGTTATTATTCCGCAATAAGGTTTTGTTATATCCGTTAAAACTTTTATTTCCCCAAATTCCGAAGTTGCGATTTCAATCACGGCATACTTAGTGTCACTTGTAAGATTAAATAATGTTAAAGGAACACCTATTCTGTTATTAAAATTTCCTTTATTAGATAAAGTCTTACCTTTTTGATTTAAAATAGAAGCTAACATTTCTTTAGTTGTAGTTTTCCCGTTAGAACCGGTAACGGCAACCGTTTTCAATGCATTAAAATTTTGTCTGTAAGCTGTTGCCAATTGTTCTAATGCAACAGATGTATCTTTTACTTTTACTAATGAGGGAAGTGATGGAACTAAAACATTGAAATTCACATCATCTCTTGAATATACAATAGCAGAAGCTTTTTTTTCTATAGCTTCTTTTATATAATCATGCCCGTCTAAAGATTTTCCTTTAATTGCAAAAAACAACGAATTTTGTTTCATTGTTCTGGTATCTATTTCTACTTCACTCACCGATAAATGCGGGTTACCCATAATAAAAGAACCATTTACGGCTTTTATTAAATCTTTTAAATAAAAGTTTTCCATTAATCTATTCCATTAATTTTTATTTAATATATCAAAAGCAATTTCTCTATCGTCAAAATGAACTTTTTCCCGTCCCACTATTTGATAATTTTCATGACCTTTACCGGCAATCAAAACAACATCATTTGTTTTTGCTTTTGATATTGCTTCCTGTATTGCCTGTTTTCTGTCTACGACAATTTTATAATTATTTTTATTTATTTCTTTTGCTCCGATTTCAACATTTTTTGTAATTTCAACAGGATCTTCTTCTCTGGGATTATCCGATGTTATATACACAAAATCACTCATACTGCAGGCAACTTTTGCCATTTTAGGTCTTTTTGCTTTATCTCTATTTCCACCACATCCGAAAACAGTAATAATTTTTTGAGGTTTTAAATTTTTTATTGCAGATAAAATATTTTTTAAAGCATCATCCGTATGTGCATAATCAACTATTACGGAAAAATCTTTTTTACTTTTTATTATTTCAAGTCGTCCCGGAGCTCCCGTAATATTTTTTAATTGTTTGATAACCGTTTCAAACTTTAATCCGACAGCAATACAAATACAAAATACTGCAAGAATATTATAAATATTATGTAAACCCACATGATTTACACATACATTACTTACTCCAAATGTTGATTCTAATTCAAAAGAACTGTTATTACTATTTAACACTATATTTTTTGCAACACAGAACAAATTATTTTTTTTATAAGAAGCAGAATATGATATTTTAACAGCATTAATTTCCGTATCTTCCAATAATTGTTCACCATAAAAATCATCGGCATTAATTATAGCAAACTTTTTATTTCTTTTTAAATTATTATGTAATGATGTAAACAACATTTTTTTTGCATTAAAATAATTATCCATAGTTTTATGAAAATCCAAATGATCCTGAGTAAGATTTGTAAAAACGACAATATCAAACTCTATGCCGTATATTCTACCTAAAACAATAGAATGAGAAGAAACCTCCATAATTAAATATTTTATGTTTAATTTAACCATTTCTGCCATCATTTTGTATAAATCTGCGGATTGAGGAGTTGTGTTTGGTGCTTCTATAACCACATTAGCATACCTATAACTTATAGTTCCGATTACACCGATATCAATGTTTAAATTTTTAAAAACAGATTCAGTCATATATGTAACAGATGTTTTTCCGTTTGTTCCGGTAACTCCGATAACAGTCAATTTTTTATCAGGATAATCATAAAATACAGCACTGACTTTTGACATTGTTTCCATTACATTTTCAACCACAATATTCGTACATTTACAATCAACAATCTCTTGTTCGGAAATTACACATATCGCTCCTTTTGATATTGCTTGAGGAATAAATTCCAACCCGTTATTATGAACTCCGTTTAAAGCAAAAAAGATATAATCTTTCTCTGTTTTTCTTGAATCGTAAGATAATCCTTTTATATCAATATCGGTTTTTCCGAAAATTTTTTTTATATTTATATTACCAAGCAAATCATTTAAAATCATTTACTTACTCCCTGTTTATTTTTTTAACCTTTACTTTTATATCCGGTTCTATTTGTAAATATTCAACAGCTCGTTTTGCTATTTTTGAAAATACCGGGGATGCTACGGATGAAGCATAATAGTTTCCGTCAGGTTCGTCATACACAACCAAAATTACAATTTCCGGATTCATTGCCGGAATCATTCCGCAAAAAGAAGCCATATAATGTTTAGTAGAATATCCTTTTTTTTGCTTATCATATTTTTGTGCGGTTCCTGTTTTTCCGCCAACGGTATATCCGTTTACTTTTGCGGATTTACCTGTCCCGTTTTCAACAACACTTTTAAGTGCCAATCTTATTTTATATGCGGTATCTTCGGATATAACTCTTCTAACAACCTGCCTTTCTTCATATTTTTTATTACCTATTGATTTTATTATTTTTGGTTTTAATAAAATTCCGCCATTTGCTACCGAAGAATATGCATTAATAGTTTGTAACGGGGTTGCCAACATTTCTTGTCCGAAAGATATTGTAGGTAAACTTCTTTTACTCCATTGTTTTATGGGAGCTAAATAACCTGACTGTTCACTCGGCAAATCTATTCCGGTAGCAGAATCAAAACCGAATTTTTTTATATAAGTATAAAATTGTTCTTCCCCTAATTTTATTGCCATCTTGGCAGTTCCGACATTGGAAGATTTTTCTAAAATTTGCCGAACGGTAATAATTCCCTGTTTGTCATGATCCGTAATAGGTTTGCCTGCATATTTAAAATATCCGTTTTCACAATTTATTTTACTGCTTAAATTAAATAATTGTTCTTCAAGAACTGCACCCAAAATTACTATTTTAAAAGTTGAACCCGGTTCTTCCGAATTATATATTGCTCCGTTTCTTAAATATTCTTGTTTTAATACGGGATTATTCGGATTAAAATCCGGAAATGATGCCATTGCAAGTATTTCACCGTTGTGCGGATTTTGAATTATTGCAACACCTTTTTTTGCTTTTGTTTTATCCAATCCTTTCTTAAGTTCATCTTCCACAATAAATTGCAATATTCTATCTATGGTTAAAACTACATTTTTAGATTCTTCAACTTCTTCTTCCGATAAAGAATCGGAATAAACATTTCCATATTTGTTTATCTTATATTGCTTTCTTTTTATATTTTCGCCATTAAGTTGTTCATTACAACTGGATTCTATACCCTCTATTCCTGCACCTGCAGAATTTATTTTCCCGATAACATGTGCCGCAAGAGTATTTTCAGGATAGAATCTTTTATAATTACTGCTTATTTTTATACAAACAAACTTATCTTTCTTTGCTTTTTCTAATTTTTCATTTAGTTCTTTTAACTTATTTTTATCCTTTTTATATTTTTTTTTCTCTTTTTTTATTTCTGATATTTCTTTCTCTGCTTGTTTTTTTTCTTTGCTAATATCATCTTTTAACTTTAGAATTGTATTTTCCGGAATATTTTTTTTTATTGAAATATGACTTTTTCTTGCTTTTATTGATTTAAGATTGTCTACACTTAAATTAATACCATATTTTGACAAAAGTTTTTCTACTAAATCCAAATCTTCAATCATTTTAGCATCTAAATCAATATTATAAACTTTAATACTTCCGGCTAAAACATTATTGTTTCTATCAAGAATGAAACCTCTTTGTTGAATTTCTTCAGTTTCTTTATAAACAACTTTTTGAACATATTTATCTTTATTCAGATGTTGAAATATCTGCAGATTTATTAACTTTAATATTACTATTATAAAAAGTATATATATGGACCAAACGATTATTCTATACCTTGTTTGTTTAGACCAAAAATTAGAATTTAAAAAGTCTTTAATTTTTTCTTTTATATTAGTTTTTTTTTGCTTCAATTTTATCATTTGTTAATTCTACAATCTGTTCTTTGGTTGGTCTTTTTAAGTTTTTTTCAACAGCAACTTTATTAAGATTATTCATTGATAACAACTGTCCTATAACTTCCATAATAGAATCCGTTTCATTTTTTAATATTGAATACTCATCCTCTAATTTTGTTATTTGAATATCCAACGACACTATTTTAGATCTTATTTGACTAATAATGAAAGAATATAGAATAAAACATACTACTAACTCACCTATAAATATAAAAATTTTTTTACTCATAATTTTTCAACCGCTCTTAATTTTGCACTCCTGCTTCTGGGATTTTCTTTTATTTCTTTATCATCGGCAACTATAACTTTTTTATTTATTACTTTTAAGTATTTATTTTCTCTAAATGTTTGTTTTACAATTCTATCCTCTAAGGAATGATATGTTAAAATTACCGCCCGTGAATTAGTATCTAAAATTTCAGGTATACTGTTTAACATTTCCCGTAAACTGCCTAACTCATCGTTAACATAAATTCTTAATGCCTGAAAAACTTTTGTAGCGGGATTTATCTTTCCTTTTGCAGATTTTATTTTACAAACAATATCTTTTAATTGATTACAAGTTTTAACTGTTCCCTTTATTCTTTCCTCTACTATTTTTTCTGCAATTTGTCCGCAAAACCGTTCTTCCCCATATTTAAAGAATATTTCGGAAAGTTTATCTTTATCAAAAGAATTTACGATATCATAGGCTGTTATATTATTTTTTTTATCCATTCTCATATCCAAAATAGAATCGGAATTAAAAGAGAATCCTCGTTCTTTATCATCAAGCTGTTTAGAAGAAACACCTAAATCTGCCATTAAACCGTTAACCTTTCCTATATTCAAATCTTTTATTTTTTTTTCAATATTTCTAAAGTTATCACAACAAAAAATAATTCTATCTTTAAATTCTTGTAAATTTTTGTTTTCATTAAACCTTTTTAAAGAATCCGCATCCTGATCAAAAGCAATAATTTTTATATTTTTATATTTCTTTAATAAAAATAAACTATGCCCTCCGCCACCAAAAGTACAATCTACATAACAACCGCTATCTTTTGTTATAAGATACTGTTCTACTTCGTTAACCATAACGGGTAAATGATAAAAATTTATGTCCATTTTGGAAAGGTCTTCTTATTATAGTTAAATAAGAATAATATAACAGACAGCTATACACCGAATTCTGTATGTTTATTAAACATTGTGGTCATTTCTCTGCTATATAAATTACTCTATATAGTCAAGCGATAACAACTGCTATCTTGCTTTCCGGTAAGGATTTAGCCGTTTCACATCTTACCTTCAATATATAGTAAGAGCTATTCCTTTTTCAAGGAACACTTTTTCTTTTCAGAAAAAATCGTCTCTGCTCGCACCTCTATCCTCGCGGACTGTGGGAATTGCCCACTACCGTTTTTCTCTGTAATAAAACAGAGAGTAAAGTTCGGACTTTCCTCTTTACAATAAATGTAAAGCGACCACGAGCCATCTGTATATTATTCTTGTATATCTTTTTTATTAAACAATATTCTAGAGCAATTATCACAATATACCAATTCTTTACATTTTGTTGCCTGAACTATTAATTGCGGTCTTAAAACCATATTACAACCGCTACAACTGTCTCCTTCTATGGTTGCAAGTCCCTGTCCGTTTCTTCCTTCTCTTATTCTTTCATATTGTGATAAAACATTTTTATCTATATTTTTAGCAAAAGTATCTCTTTCTTCCTGCATCAATATTATATTTTCTTTTGATTTTTCAACTATCTTTCTCGTATCCGCAATTTCTTTGTTTAATTCAGCTTCCTTTGCTTTAGAATCTTCTTCGTACTTCTTTAAATTTACAACTTCTTTATCAATATCTTCCATTAATTGTAAAATTTCATCTTCTACAACACTTTTATCAGCCTTAGCTTTTTCTATTTCAAGTAAACAATTTTTATAAACATCATTTACTTTAATAGTATTTAAATCTGCAGTATGTTTTGCAATAGCGGCCTCTTTTGCAGCCAAAAGTGCTTCTTTTTCTTTTTTTAGAGAATTTAATCTGACATATTCCGCTTTTTTATTTTCAAAATTAGCTTTTATTTCCGTAATCTGTTTTTCTTTTTTTATTATTGTTTCCGGCAACACTTTAAGATTTTCTTTAAATTCAAAAATCTTTAAATCTTTCTGTTGTAATTGATACAAGAGTATTAACATATCTTTTAAATTTTCCATTATGTCTCCAAAAAAGAAAAAGTTTTAACTGCTAAAAAACAAATCAAATAAAATTATTTTGCTTTACCTTGATTTGCTACTGCTTCCATAGCTTTCTTAACAGCTTCAGGATCACCTACATAATAACTTTTTATCGGCTTTAAATTTTCATCCAATTCATATACCAAGGGCATTGCCGTAGGAATATTTAAATTAACAATATTTTCATCACTTATATTATCTAGAAATTTTACTAAAGCTCTTAAACTGTTTCCATGAGCGGCAATAACTATTTTTTTACCGGATTTTATGTTAGGTGCAATTTCTTCGTTCCAAAAAGGAATTACTCTTGCAACAGTATCTTTTAAACATTCCGTTAAAGGAATATCTTTTTTATCCAAATCTTTATATCTGGGATCATTTCCGGCATATCTTTCGTCTGTTGTTGCTAACGGTTCAGGCGGAGTATCATAACTTCTTCTCCAGATTTTTACTTGAGCTTCGCCATACTTTGCTGCAGTTTCAGCTTTATTTAAGCCTTGTAATGCTCCATAATGTCTCTCGTTTAATCTCCATGATCTTTTTACCGGAATCCATAATTCGTCCATTTGTTCCAAAACATTATTTAAAGTTTTAATTGCTCTTTTCAATACTGAAGTATATGCTAAATCAAATGTAAAACCGTCTTTTTTTAATTGTTGCCCGGCTTTTATTGCTTCCTGAACACCTTTTTCCGATAAATCTACATCTGTCCATCCCGTAAATTTGTTTTCTTTGTTCCAAACACTTTCTCCGTGTCTAAT
>ONUQ01000163.1 GCA_900321055.1 uncultured Elusimicrobia bacterium | reverse complement strand
CAGTTATTATTTTTGTAGAATTTTATGTTAACGGAATAATATTTTTAAGAGAGGTAATGAAAAATGAAAGACGAATCAAAATGTTTACATTCAGGATATACACCCGTAAACGGTGGTCCCAGAGTAATGCCTATTTATCAAAGTACCACTTTTCGTTATACATCCACGGAAGAAATAGCAACGGTATTTGATGATCCCACAAAATCACATATATATTCAAGATTTACAAATCCGACGGTTGATTGTGTTGAAAAAAAAATAGCCGACCTTGAACACGGTGTTGCTGCAATGTGTACATCCTCGGGTCAAATGGCATCATTAATGTCTATATTAAACATCTGTAACTGCGGAGACAGTTTTGTCAGCACTTCTGCAATTTATGGCGGAACAATAAATTTATTTGCATTTACATTAAAAAAATTAGGAATAGAATGTATTTTTGTAAATGCAGATGCCGATGAAGAAGAAATACAAAAAGCCATAAAACCTAACACAAAAGCAATTTTTGGTGAAACTTTGACAAACCCTTCGCTTCAAATTTTTGATATAGAAAAATTTGCAAAAGTTGCACATGCAAATAAAATTCCTTTAATTGTGGATAACACTTTTGCTACACCTATCCTTTGCAAGCCTATAGATTTTGGTGCAGATATTGTTATTCATTCAACATCAAAATATATGGATGGGCATGCTTTGCAGGTTGGCGGAGTAATAGTTGATTCCGGTAAATTTGATTTTACAAGCGGAAAGTTCCCGGAATTTACAACCCCTGATGAATCATATCACGGAACAATTTATACAAAAGCATATCCTTTTGCTCCATATATAGTAAAAGCAAGAATGCAACTTATGAGAGATTTTGGTGCATATCCCGCAGGACATTCCGGATTTTTATTAAATATCGGCTTGGAAACACTTGCGGTAAGAATGGAAAGATATTGTAAAAATGCACTCAATATAGCAAAATTTTTAGAAAAACATCCTAAAACAGAAGCAGTAAATTATCTGGGACTTAAAGGTAACAAATATTATGATTTGGCACAAAAATATTTACCAAACGGTCAAAGCGGAGTTATGTCCATAACAATTAAAGGCGGAAAACAATCAGCCGTTAAGTTTATGGATAATCTTCAAATGGCTTCAAACGAAGTACATGTTGCAGATATTAGAACTTGTGTATTACACCCGGCATCGGCAACTCACAGACAGCTTACGGATGAACAATTAGTTGCTTGCGGAATAAATCCCGGTTTGGTAAGACTTTCTGTCGGTCTTGAAAATGTTGACGATATTATTGCTGATTTGGAAAAAGGTTTGTCCGCAATATAATATCACTTTTTTACTAAAGAATTTATTTTTTAATTATAAACAAGATTTTACATTTTCTTCGTTATAATATAAAAATTCAAAATTTTGAAAGATAAAAACAAATTAAAAAAGTTTATATTCCTTTGATATAGAAAAGAAATTATTTTTCTATATCTGACAAAAACTTTTTTATATTTGTTTTTTCTTTCAGTGAAGTTCCCATAAAACCGCCTATTGTTCCGTTTGATTTTATTACTCTATGACATGGAATAAGTATGGGTATCGGATTTTTACTGCAAATCATTCCTATTGCTCTTGAATAAGTCGGTTTATTTATCATCATTGCAACATCTGAATAACTTTTAGTTTTCCCGTAAGGTATTTTAATTAATTGATTTAAAACAAGTTTTGATATTTGACTTACTTGCGGATTTAACGGCAAATCAAAATATTTTAATTCTCTATTAAAATATTTTATCAATTGCAAATTTGCCTGTTTTAAAATTGATGTTTCTTTAAAATTAAAAAAATTTAAACTTTTCGGTTTATTAAAAAATATATTTGTTATTTTATCTTTATCTTCCGCAATATAAATATCTGTTAAAAAGTTATTAAATTTATATAAAAAAATGTTTTTCATATAACACAATTTTAATATAAAACGAAAAATTTGTACACAAATTTGATTTATAGTTTATAATTTGATATTTTCTCAAATTGGTATGAATACGGAAAATAAATTAGCAACAAATTTTAATTTTTTAAGTTTAATAAAATTTGCATTTCCTTCAATTATAATGATGATGTTTTCGGCATTATATATAGTGGTTGACGGTGCTTTTGTTTCCAGACTTGTACATACGAATGCTCTTTCGGCAATAAATATCATTTACCCTTTATATAGTTTTATATTTGCAATTGCAACTATGTTATCCTGCGGATCAAGTGCTTTAATAGCAAAAAAAATGGGTGAGCAGAAAAATGATGAGGCTAAATCAAATTTTTCTCTTATTACCATAGTATCTGCAATAATCGGAATAGTTTTTGCAATACTATGTTTAATTTTTCTAAAACCATTAATATATTTTTTAGGTTCTAACGATAATATATATCATTATTGTTACGACTATATCATACCTATTTTAATTTTTGCTCCGTTTTGTATATTACAAATATTGTTTCAATCATTTTATATTGTAGCAGGTAAACCTAAAATCGGGCTGATACTATCAATAATAGGCGGAACTGCAAATATTATATTAGATTATGTATTTATTGTTCCTTTTGATATGGGAATAGCCGGAGCTTCTTACGGAACGGTTATCGGCTTTTTTATACAATCAATATTTGGAATTTTCTATTTCTTACTTAACAGGAAAGGAACAATATATTTTACCGTACCAAAATATGACTTTGCCGTTATAACAAAAAGCTGTTACATAGGATTGGCAAGACTTATTGAAAATACCGCAATAGCAATAACAACCTTTTTGTTTAATATACAAATGATGAAATATGGCGGAGTAGACGGAATTGCAGCAATAACTATTGTTTTGTATATAGAATTTATTTTAGTTTCGGTATTTATCGGATATTCGGGAGGTATAGCCCCTATATTCAGTTATAATTATGGTGCAAAAAATACTTTTCAACTAAAAAAGGTTTTTAAAATAACGATATATTTTATATCAATAATATCAGTTTTGGTATATATTTGTTCTTTTTTTTCGGCACCTTATTTAATATATACTTTTGCTGTTAAAGAAAGTGTAGTTTTTAAGCTAGGACTTAGCGGTTTTATGCTTTTTTCCATATCATTTTTCTTTACCGGAACAAATATTTTTTCGGCATCACTGTTTATTGCACTGTCTAACGGAAAAATAGCAACCGTAATATCAATATTAAGAACATTAATATTTTTGTCTGTTTGTATTATGTTGTTACCCGTATTTTTAGGTATTAACGGAGTATGGCTTTCTGTTCCCGTTACGGAATTTTTATCATTTATTGTTTCATGGTACTATTTGATAACCAAAAAAAATAATTACGGTTATATTTAAAAATCCCCTGTATTAAAAAAATAAATATTTAAAATATAATTAATGTTTTTTTAAATGGAATTCCCACAGTTTAACATATTTTACAAATGTATAAAAAGCATACAATACTGCCCAAATAAATCCTCTGATTCCATCCAAAAAACCACACTTTAACACATATCTTTTGATAAATTCAAACGGCGGTTTAAAAACAATATCCGTAATACCTGATTTTTTATTATTTTCCAGCATTTTCATTGCACCAAGTGTAGTATATTGATCTAATTTATTAAAATAACTGTTGATGGTAGGATAAGAATTATGTACCATTATATTTTTCAGTTTACCTACTTTCCCGTCAACAATCAACTCTTCATGAATAATTCCGCCAACATATTTTGATAATGATTTTTTTGCAAGTCTTAATCTGTATTCTTTATCAATGCCGGAATGATTCATTTGCTTGCCGAGAAAAAAATTTGTTCTTATCAAATAAAAGCCATCCGATTTTGTATCAGTAATTACGGATTTTATTTCTTCAACCAACTCTTTTGACAAAATCTCATCCGCATCTAAATGTAAAACCCATTCATTTGTTGCAAGAGATAAAGCATAATTTTTTTGGTTGGAAAAAGAATCAAAAGCTCTTTCAAATATTTTTGCCCCGAAATTTTCGGCTATTTCTACCGTTTTATCCGTTGAAGCACTGTCAACAATAACTATCTCATTTACTAAATCTTTTACACTGTTTAAGCATTTAGCCAAATTATTTTCTTCATTCTTTACAATCATAACCAAAGAAATGTTCATTTTATATTTTTACAACCTTTGGCGATTTTATTTGCTCTGTTGCATTTCTTGTATCAAAAACAAGTTTTGATTTTTTTACAACTGTTTTATAATCAATAGCACTATGGTCCGTTAATATTACAACCGCATCATATTTTGAAATATTATTTATGTTCTTTTCCGACTTAAATTCCTTTGAATCAATCTTTAAAGAACCGATATAAGGATCATAATACGAAAGTTTGGCTTGCTTTTTTACAAGAAGTGTCATAACATCTAATGCGGGAGATTCTCTTAAATCCGCAACATCTTTTTTGTATGTTACACCTAAAACCAATATTTTTGAATTTTTTATGGGTTTTGCTTTTTCGTTTAATGCACAAGCTAACTTTTCAACGGTATATTCTGGCATTTTTGAATTAATTTCCCCTGCAAGTTCAATAAACCTTGAATAAAAATTAAGTGTTTTCAATTTCCATGAAAGATAATGAGGATCTAAAGGTATACAATGTCCACCTATTCCCGGTCCCGGAGTAAATTTCATAAAGCCGAAAGGTTTTGTTGCAGAAGCATTTATAACTTCCCATACACTTAATCCTAACCTGTCACACATTAAAGCAACTTCATTTACAAGGCCTATATTTACCGCTCTAAAAGTGTTCTCCAATAATTTTACCATCTCTGCCGTTTGTGTAGAAGAAACTTTATGAACGGTTGTAAAACTTCCATAAACCGCTGCCGTTAACTCTGTTGATTTTTTGCAAATTCCGCCAACAACTTTTGTTGTATTTGCAATTGTCCATTTTTTATTTGAAGGATCTATTCTCTCAGGACTAAATGCCAAGAAAAAATCTTTTCCCGCTTTTAAACCTGTCTCTTCAAGCATTGGCAAAACCAAATCTGCCGTTGTTCCCGGATATGTAGTGGATTCAAGTATTATCAACTGTCCATTTTGTAAATTTTCCTTTATTTCTTTTGTTGCCGAAACTATATATGAAACATCAGGATCTTTTGATTTTCTAAGCGGTGTAGGAACACAAATTATAATTACATCTAATTTTGATATTGCTTTAAAATTTGTAGTTGCACACAATTTTTTTGCATCAACCAATTCGGCAATATCTTTTGTTTGTATATCCCCTATATATGATTTTTTATTATTTATATTTTCTACTTTTTTTGAATCTACTTCAAGACCTGTTACCGTAAAACCTTTTTTTGCTAATTCTACCGCCAAAGGAAGACCTACATATCCTAATCCGATAACACCAATCTTTGCCTGTTTTGAATTTATTTTTTCTAAAAGTTCAATATACATTTTTTTCTCCGATATGTTAAAACAAAATTTATACTGCCATTTCCACTATATATTATAATATTTTTTTTATTTATTAAAATTTTATACCGAATTATTATAAAAATTTATAAAAAATATATTTAATTTGACTGAAATCTTATTAAACAACATCT
>ONUQ01000038.1 GCA_900321055.1 uncultured Elusimicrobia bacterium | reverse complement strand
CCTCTTGAACTTATGAAAGCATTAATAGAACTAACAACTATGGAAAAACAAATTGTTTTAGATCCTTTTATGGGAAGTGGAACTACAATAGTTGCCGCAAATGAATTAAATAGAAGATATATAGGTATAGAATTAAACAAACAATATTATGATGTTTCTTTTAAAAGGTTAAATATTTCTGTAGAAAATAAAAACAATGATTTATTTTCAATACAGAATGATTTTATATTTCAAAATAGTTCACTATAAAAAATATAAATATTAAATTTTTAGCCAAAAACTGTTTTAAAGCTTTTTCTTTATGTTGATGGTCACTGTCAAGTTACGATATATTAAAGAATTGGTACATTATTTGTTGCAAATCAATAAACCTTACAAAACAAAAAAACAAGCAAACAAGTATATTAATAAATTTTATGTACAAGATATTAAAACACAATATATAGGTTTTAAAGATATATAAAAACAATATATTGTGTTTTAAGTATTGACAAACAATAAATTAAAACATATAATCAATCTGTAATTTTTAAAATCTTTTGTTGGTGTTTTGAACAAACTTAATAGGAAATTCCGTTAGAATCGGAAGCACTCCCGGTGCTGTGATAGGGGACGAAAAGCTTTTCATTAAAAACAAATCACTGCTTTTTATAAGCGGGAAGATAAAGTCTAGTAGGTTATTATCCTTAAGCCAGAAGACCTGCCGATAAATAAATAGTAATATCATTTATAAAAGTTGTCGAGGAATGACTTTTGTATATCAAATGGAAACAAGAAAACCAGGGTGCATTTCCATATTTATATAAAAATAAAAATTTTAACAGATAGGAGAAAAAAATGGAACAAACACTTTCGGTTTTTGATTGTATCATAAAAAGAGACGGCAAACAGGAAAAATTTAACTCGCAAAAAATCCAACAGGCAATATTAAAAGCAGGTAAAGCAACCGGCGAATTTTGCGAACAAATTGCTTTAAATTTGACCGTAAAAGTTTTAAGTATCGCACAAGAAACATTAAGTAACACAAAACCGACCGTAGAACAAATACAAGATATAGTAGAAGAAGTATTATTGAATTCTCCTTATAAAGCATCTGCAAAAGCATACATTATATATAGAGAACAACATTCAAAAATGAGAGAAGTTATTTCAAAATTTAATGTTGATTTGGTTGACCAATATTTGTCTAAAGCAGATTGGCAAGTAAAAGAAAACAGTAATATGTCTTACTCTCTTCAAGGGCTAAATAATTATATATCTTCTGAAGTAAGTAAAGTTTATTGGTTAAATAAAATTTATACCGATGATATTAAGAAAGCTCACACTGAAGGAGATTTACATATACACGATTTGGGAATTCTCGGTGTGTATTGTGTAGGTTGGGATTTGCATGATTTGTTGGTAACCGGATTTAAAGGTGTTGCCGGAAAAATTGAATCTTATCCCGCAAAGCATTTTAAAAGTGCATTAGGTCAAATAGTTAACTTCTTTTTTACTCTTCAAGGTGAAGCCGCAGGTGCACAAGCCTTTTCAAGTTTTGATACATTACTTGCACCGTTTATTGCTTATGACAATTTATCATACAAAGAAGTTAAACAGGCATTGCAAGAATTTTTGTTCAACTTGAATGTTCCTACAAGAGTCGGATTTCAGTCGCCGTTTACAAACTTAACACTTGATTTAAAAGTACCAAAACATTATAAAGATGAGCCTGTAATTATCGGCGGAAAGCCACAAGACAGAACTTACGGTGAATTCCAAAAAGAAACGGATATGTTAAATAAAGCTTTTTTGGAAGTTATGCTTGAAGGAGATGCAAAAGGAAGAGTGTTTAGTTTTCCTATCCCTACATATAACATAAGTAAAGATTTCAATTGGGATAATCCCGAACTTAAATTGTTGTGGGATGCAACTGCAAAATACGGTATTCCTTACTTTGCAAATTTTATTAATTCCGATATGGATCCCGATGATGCAAGAAGTATGTGTTGCAGGTTAAGAATAGATAACAGAGAACTTAGAAGAAGAGGTGGTGGACTTTTCGGTGCATCTCCTTTAACCGGTTCAATAGGTGTTGTTACATTAAATATGCCACGGTTGGGATATGAATCAAAAAATGAAGAAGATTTTTTCAATAAACTTGATAAGTTAATGACAATAGCAAAAAACAGTTTGGAAACCAAAAGAAAAGTTTTGGAAAAACTTACGGATCAAAATCTTTATCCGTATATGAGTTTTTATTTAAGAAATATTAAACAAAGATTCGGTTGTTATTGGAAAAATCATTTTTCAACTATTGGTGTTGTAGGTATGAATGAATGTTGTATGAATTTCTTAAAAGAAAATATTGCAAGTCAGAAAGGTAAAAATTTTGCAATAAAAGTTTTAACTTATATGAGAAATACATTACAAAAATATCAGGAAGAAACGGGAAATATTTATAATTTGGAAGCAACTCCTGCTGAAGGTACTTCTTACAGACTTGCAAAAACAGATAGAAATAAATATTCTGATATTATATTTGCAAATATGGATGCCGTTAAACAAAATCATCCGCCATTCTATACAAATTCAACACAATTGCCCGTAAATTATACGGACGATTTATTTGAAATATTGGAATTACAACATGAAATACAATCTTTGTATACGGGCGGAACCGTTCAACATATGTTTATAGGGGAACAAATTACAAATACCGAATCTATGAAGAACTTTATTAAAAAAGCATTTACAAATTATAAACTTCCTTATATGTCAATAACTCCTACTTTTAGTGTTTGTCCTAATGACGGTTATTTAAACGGTGAAGTAAAAACTTGTCCTCACTGCGGATCAAATTGTGAAGTATATTCAAGAGTTGTGGGTTATTTAAGACCTGTTTCCCAGTGGAATGACGGTAAACAAGAAGAGTATAAAATAAGAAAAGTAGCAAATATGTAAAATTAGAGATTGACGGATGTATAGAAGAATGGAAGTTGATAGAAATATCCTCTTCTTTTATGTCTCAAAGATATAAAGCAATTTTAGTCTGTATATCCATACATCAAAATACGGAGTATTTTTT
>ONUQ01000035.1 GCA_900321055.1 uncultured Elusimicrobia bacterium | reverse complement strand
CTTAATTGTTTAGCAAATTTTAAAGGAATATCTTTTGTTCCCGTATTTGCAGATATAGGCATAATATTTTCTCCTTAAAATTACAATTCTTTTACAACAACACTTTCAAAACCGAAAACATCTACCGCTTTTACACAAATTTTTCTATGCTCTTTATTATCTATAGGAATAATCGCTTTAGTTACAATTCTTAAAGGCTTGTCATCATCATGAACATTTTCTCTATAATCTTGCCATTTGCTTCTAAAAGTTTGTCCGTCGTAATCCGTATCAACACTCCAATATTCAATTAATGCTAACGGCTCTTTTGCTATAACTTCCTGCAAAGGTTCTTTGTATTTATCATCTAACGGTAAAGCATCCGGAGATAACAAAATATAATTATCAAGTTCTATTTCCAAAGTTTTTGTATTATCTTTGTTTTCAGTTATTTCAGGTTCTTTTATTGTTAAATATTGTAAACTTGAAAACCTTATTGAATTACTTTTTAATAACTGTTGATAACTTGCCGTTTTAGATAATTTATTCATTAAGTCAGGCGGTATAACTAAAACTTCTATTTTAGAACTATCTATATCTTTTAAAATTGAAGAAATATCAAAAGTAAAATTCCAACCTAAAATTACAACTTTGTTCCAACCGCCCATAAAACTTTCTTTTAACTCTTGTGCTTTTTTTATTGTCGCGGAACCTGTCATTTTGTTTGGACTGTCAACATAAACTAAAGTTCTCTGTCCTTTAATCTGTCCTAAATTTTTAGGAATATTTTCATCATCAAACGGCATTGCTCCAAACAAATTTAATACAACTTGCGATAAATCTCCTATTCTTTTAAATTCTTTACTTTGTGCAAAAACTTCTTTTTGATAATCCCCTACAGCTTGATATAAAAATGGTTTTGCTTCTTGGTCTATTAATCTTTTTCTCATAATCATATTTGCAGGTTTACCAAAATCAGAAGTTATCCATCTTCTACCCAATTTTTCTGCAACACTTGCAGTTGTTCCGCTACCACCAAAAAAGTCTGCAACTATTGAGTTTTCGTTTGAACTTGCTTTGATTATTCTTTCTAATAATTTTTCAGGTTTTTGAGTTGCATAATTTAATATTTCTTTTTGAATTCTTCCAATATTAGTTATATCATACCACCAATCTTCTGGTATTTTACCATCTTCAGATAAATGAAAATCATTTTTAAAAATTCCACTGGTTTTTCCTGTAGATAATTTTTTATATGCTATTTTAATTAAATCAATATTAAAAATATGCTCTCTTTTGTGATATAAAAAAATTGTATCATGTTTTCTAGGAAAATATTCTTTTGTATTAGATGGACCTGTATAGCACCAAACAATTTCATTAATAAAATTATCTTTCCCGAAAATTTCATCCATTAACACTTTCACATAATGCCCTACATGCCAATCTAAATGAACATAAATAGAACCTTTATCCGATAGCAATTCTTTCATTAAATATAATCTCGGATACATCATTTTTAAATAACTTACCGTTCCTTCCTTCCAAGTATCAGAATATGCAAATTGTTCCAAAACATTACTTTTTTGTTCTACACTAACACCCGGTAAATTTATTTTTGTTCTGTAATCTGCTTTACTGTCATAAGGCGGATCAATATATATTAAATCTATTTTTCCTCTCATAGACGGCAAACCTGTTGTAGTATCCCCCGTTAATAATGCTTGCATCACAAGTAAATTGTCTCCGTATATAACTCTGTTAAACCAATTTTGATTATTAATTTCCTGATACTTTCCTTGAAACAAATTTTCTTCTTTTCTAACAGGCAAAACATATTCGTTAGTTTGTAAAGTAATTTTATTTGCACTTTCCAAACGGTCCATTATTCTTTCAACTTCTTTTTTCCCTTCTGCAACAATTTTAGGAAGTTTTTCAATTAAAGTTTCCATTGCTTTAAGCTCCATTGGTTTTTATTTTGTTAAATTTTTATTACTGATTAAAGTTTTTAGAATTTCTTGAAAGGAAAGTTTTTGTTAGGCAAAATAAAACGGCTGTGTTGACTTGTGAGCTTTGAAGTGCACAAATACAAAACAGCCGTAGCTCTTTGCCCCAAAGGGCAAAGAACATTTAGCAAATATTATTAAGGGGATCAGCCAAAATAATATTTGCCTATAACGACTGTTTTTGGATTCAAAGCTCTTTTGCCTAAACAAAAGCACATCCTTTCGGATACCAAAAACATTCAATATTAAGTTTTAATTAACAATTTATAATTTTTAAATTATAAATTATTGTTTCTATTATATCATAAAAGTAATAACTAAAAAAGATTATTACATTATTCTCTTTAAATTTGTAATTAGAAAATATTTTGTAAGGAATATATAGTTTATTACTAATTAAGTATATCAATTCTTAATTCTGACTTATAATTTTTCCCCAAAAACATTTATCATATAACAGCGATATTCATACATACTGATTTCACCTTTTAAATATTGTTCATCAAGAATTTTTTGTAATTGCTCTTTAGTAAGTTTCATTTTTTTATATTCTTCAGATTTTTTTACTATAAAATCATCACTAGTAGTATAAGAAATTTTTAATTTCGGTGTATGTTCTTGTAATTCTACTTCATTTTTTAATATATTCAAATTATGTTTAACAAATTTTTCCAGAATAATTATTTCCGATTGAATATCTTTATTATTAGAAAGTTTTTTTAATTTTTCAAAATCATTAAGACAATCAGGAATAACTAAATTAACAAAAAAAGATTTCATATCTCTTCTATCAATCATATCCTTTGAAAGATATCTTATTTTGGTGCTAATAAAAAAACCATGTGTTTTAATTGCATTAAAATAAGTAATAATAAAGTTTTTATAAGAAATTGTTTTATTTAAATTACCTATAATCTCTAATTCAGAAAACCTATTAATAATATGCAAAAAAACTTTTTTATCATCAATTTTGCAATAATTGAGAGTTTGAATTAACTGAGAATCTATTTTGGTGTCTGGTTTTATAAAAAAATCAATGAGTTTTTTCCATTGTTCACTATTCTTTTCAAAACACAAATAAGCTTGAAACAACGAGAATATACTAGAAATCCCTATTTTAAAAATTGTTTGATTACCCGATTTTTCAAAGTCGCCATTATACATTCTTTTTGATAACTTTTCATATTCATTTTCTTGTTGTTCTTTCGGAAGATTAAGGACTTCATTCATTTTTTTGACGGCAATTTCAAAATCTGTATTTTCGGATTTGCCAGAACTAATAAGATTTTTAATCATTCTATTTATTTTGTCATTTTTTTCTTGAGCTTTAAGTTCTTTTATATCTTGATTCAATATTTCTGTTAAATCTTCTGCTATTGTCGTTGCTTTAGTCTTTTTTTCTTCATATTCAATATTTCTAATAATAATTGATGAATCAAACCCAAATAGTATATAGTAAAACATTCTAATTCTATTTGTGTCATTTTTTAATATCATTTCAGTATCATTGTTGTTAAGTTTTTTATTATAAACTCTTTTTAACAAGTCAACAATGGAGTACATATTATTATTAAAAAAAAACATTTTAGTATCAGTGAAAGAGATATCATCTTTAAGACATTCAAAGAAAGCATAATCAAAATGTTTTATAAAATAAAACAGTATAATTTTCTGTTTATATTTATAAATATCCTTAAATCTTTCAGTTTTTAAATCTTGAATAATATCATCAAAAAATATTTCAAACTTTCTTATGTTATAATTATGTATATTTAACTGAAGATTCCAATTTATATTTAACAATTTTTGTAAATCAAAAGGAATATAAATTTGGGAAATCAAGAAATAAAAATCTTCTTTTGTTAATGAAGAATATTTTTGTTTTGATAAAAATTTTTTTATCATAGTCTCAAAAGGAATAGTTGTTAATGAAATAGTGTGTTGTATATATTTTTCAATATAATCCTTTTTCTCTTCAAGAATTTGTAAAAGCCTTTTTTCCTCATATTGAAAAATAATTTTCATCTTTTCATCATTTATAACATCAGCAAGTGCAAATATTTTATGTATAATATCTTTATCAGAAACTCTATCAATATCTTCGAATGTAATTATTACAGGCTTTTCAAGTTTTGCCACATCTTTTTTTAATTCAATAATCTGCTCATAATATGAGTCAGTTCCAAAAAATATTTCACCTAAATTATAAAAGAATGATTGCATTAATAAACTTTTTATTTTTCCTGAAGCATTTGAGAAAATTCTATTTTCTTCTAAAATATGATTCAATTGATCAAGAACGAATGATTCTATCTTTTCAACTCTCATAGAAAGAACATTTACACATAT
>ONUQ01000104.1 GCA_900321055.1 uncultured Elusimicrobia bacterium | reverse complement strand
GCATTAATATTATTCTCTCTTTTTTGATTTATAAAATTTTTCTTATAAAATTTTTCATCTCTAACTATAACAAATTTTTCAACTATCATATAAATAATACTCAACAATATTGCTCCGAAAAATGCTGTTGAAAAATTCTTTATATAAAAACCGTTAACAAAATTTTCTACAATAATCAATATAAAAGCATTTATGAATAATGTAAACAGCCCAAGAGTAAAAATATTTATTGGTAAAGTTATAATTTTTATTATAGGTTTTAAATAAAGATTTATTAATGTGAAAAATATTGTAGCAACTAACAATGCAGAAAAACTTGTAATACTAAAACTCTTACCAAACAGTATAGAAACGACAAACAGAGAAAACATATTTATAAGACATACTTTTATAAAATTTATCATTTTTCTTTCCTCAATTTTGTATGATTAAAATACACATATATTTTACCGAAATTTACATTATCAATTTTATATCTGCTATACTGTTGTTTTATTTTTGAATCATTCAAAAATCTAATAACTTTTTTCTTTAATTGTCCTGTCCCTTTTCCCGGAATAATTTCAACAATATCTATTCTTCTATTGATAGCTTGTTTAATTATATCAACCAAAGCACTATCAATTTCTTTTCCTTTATTAAAAATATCATGTAAATCAAGTTTTAAATACGACATTTTTTTATTATACCGATTGATTTATCTTTTATAAATCCGTTTACATCTTTAAAAAATTTTATTAATAAAATCTTTTGTTGTTTTTGCGGTGGAACGAATTCTGTATTTGTCATTTTATTTGCTACTATCAAAATATTTGAACTTAAATGTAATGTCAGTTCAAGAGATACCAATATAAATATTATAAAAACTAATACAAAAAAACCTTGTTTCATTTTCTTTTTATTCTCTTCATTTTATTTTTATTCTGGCAACCGTATATTTAGGAAACAATTTTATATCTTCTTTAGGTACACAAATATCTATTGCTATATTAAGTTGTCCGGGAGAAACGGTATCAACAATTTTATTTGAATTTGATATTTTTATGTCACCCAGTTTTATTTTGTATGGGCTGAATTGATATGGAGATAACAAATCAAACTCATCTCCTTTAGAAAGTTTATGTCTTAATTCAAGAACAATAACATTATCTTTTATTTCTCTGACGAACCCACAATTTCTATAATCACTTTTACTTGCCGTTTCATTATAGTCTTGGGCAGTTTGTCCGGGAATACCGTCAAAAAATCCGAGTGTATATCTTCTGTTCTGCAAAGTTTCAAGTTCATTCATATATATTTTACTATCCCAGTTGTTTGGTTTAGAATAATAATCATCAATAGCTTTTCTATAAATTCTTGCAGTTTGTGCAACATAATACTCTGTTTTATTTCTGCCTTCAATTTTTAAAGAATCAATTTTTGCTTCTAATATCTTATCCAGTTTCGGCATCAAACATAAATCCTTAGAATTAAAAAAATATGTCCCTTTATCATCTTCTTCTATCGAAAAATATTGATTAGGTCTTTCTTCTTCCTCAAGATACATTTTATACTTCCATCTGCAAGAATGAGCACATGCTCCCTGATTTGCACTACGAAAAGACATAAATGCCGAAATTAGACATCTTCCCGAATAACTTATACACATTGCACCATGTATAAACATTTCTATTTTTATGTTAGGACATTTTTCTTTTATCTCTACAATTTCTTTAAACGAAGTTTCTCTTGATAATACACATTGTACAGCTCCCATCTTTTCCCAAAAATCTACCGTAAGGTAAGAAGAAACATTTGCTTGTGTAGAAATATGTATCGGCAAATTCGGTACTCTGTCATGAACATACTGAAACACTCCCGGATCGGAAATAATAATTCCGTCGGGATTTAATTCTTTTATTGTATTTATAAACACAGCCAATTTATCTGCATCTTTATTATGAGAAAATAAATTTAATGTAAGGTATATTTTTTTATTTGCATTATGAACGAAATCTATACCCTCTTTAAGTTCTTCCAACGGGAAACAAGATCTTGCTCTTAAAGATAAATCCGGAGTTCCGGAATAAACCGCATCTGCACCATACAATATTGCAGTTTTAAGTCTTGATAATGAACCTGCCGGTAATAATAATTCTGATTTAAATTGTTCCATACTTCATATATTATATAAAAGAAACTTAATACTGACAACTGAAAAACAATAATATATTAAAAATATTACTTCAAATTTAATATATAGTGTTTAAATTGTCAACAAAATTAAAAAATAGTAAAATCAACCGTATAAACAAAGTAAAAATTTTATATTAAAAAAACACTAACAAAAAGCATAAAAAAATATTTAGAACAATTATGGTAATTCAAAAAGAAAATCTGTTAATAATTTCTCCAACTTTGCCAAATCCGAAAATGTCTGCCGGTGATTACAGAGTATATACACTGGTTAAAGAATTAAAAAAATATTTTAACTTGTTTTTTATTCCGCTAAACCATAAAAATTTAAACAAACAAGATATAAAAAATTTTTCGCAAATCACCTGTATTATAAAACCAATAAATTCAATAAAAATTTTTCAGAATTTTTTAAAAGAAAAAAATATTTCCATCTGTATTTTTGAGAAATATTTTAATATGCCTTTTGAAATATATAAATTTATGTCATCGGTAAAAATTCCTATAATAGATACCCACGAAATAGGATTTTTAAAAAGCCAGGCATTATCAAAAATACAAAAAACCGATAACTTAAAATTATTTAAAGCTAAAGAACTTTTATTTTATAAAAATGCAAAAATATTAATTGCTATTACGGGAAAAGAAAAAACAATATTACAACAATATTTCCCCGATAAAAAGATTGTAATTATTCCTACCTGCACAAAAATTTCTAAAACAGAAAGACCTTTTAGTAAAAGAAAAGATATTTGCTATTTTGGTTTTTACGGTCATCAACCAAACATTGATGCGGTAAATTATTTTACAAAAAACATTTTTAACAAAATAAATATTCCAAATATAAAATTTTATATTTTAGGTTATGGTAGCAACAAAATAAAAAACATACCAAACAATATTATCCGTATTGACAATATAACAAATATTTCAAAAGAATTATCAAAATATAAAGTGTTTATTTGTCCTCTGCGATATGGTGCAGGATTAAAGAAAAAAATTCTTGATGCTATGGCTTCTCATACACCTATTGTTTCTACAAGTTTTGGTGTTGAAGGAATTAAAAACATTGACACAAAATATTTTGATATAAACAGTAACGATTTTATAAACAAGATTATTGAACTATATACAGATAAGAATCTGTGGCAAAAAGAATCAAAATATAATTTTAATATTGTTAAAAAATATTATTCTTTAACTGCTTTTAAAACATATATTAAAGATTTTGTAAAAATTATAAAAAAGCAAAAATTTTAATATACGGATTTAATTTGATTATACTAAACTGCTTTTTCCTACCGTCCAATCTAATCCGGCTGATGTTTCTATTGATGTGTTATCTGCATTAAAACCGTTTATTTTTATTATCCATAATCATTTCTCAAGATTTGATATTCTGTACAATTGGTTTGTTGTTGGTGCATATAATTGGTTATTTTATTCAGTTTCTGTTCTTGCTTGTATAAATTGATTATCTATACTTGTAAAGGTCT
>ONUQ01000188.1 GCA_900321055.1 uncultured Elusimicrobia bacterium | reverse complement strand
TGTTATAATATTTTTTATTATTATTTAGTTTATGGAGATACAAATGATACCTTTAGTAAAACCAATTTTTGGTAAAAAAGAAAAACAGTTGATTAACGAAGTAATAGATTCCGGAATTGTTGCAAGCGGGAAATATGTAGAAAATTTTGAAAAAAGATTCACAAAACTTTCAAAAGCAAAATTCGGAGCTGTATGTTCCAACGGAACTACCGCTTTAAATTCGGCTTTGCTTGCATGCGGAATAAAAACCGGAGACAAAGTTATTACTACCCCATTTACATTTATAGCCACTGCAAATTCAATTTTATATTGCGGTGCCACACCTATATTTGCAGATATTAATCCTGAAACTTATAATATTGATCCGAAATCAGTAGAAGAAATATTAAAAAAAGAAAAAAATGTAAAAGCGGTTATTTGTGTTCATTTGTACGGTTTACCATGTGATATGGATGAACTTTTAAAACTAAAGAAAAAATATAAATTCGTTTTAATTGAAGATGCTTGCCAGGCACATTTGGCAAAGTATAAAGGTAAAATAGTTGGTGCAATCGCAGATGCCGGAGCATTTTCGTTTTATGCTACAAAGAATATGACAACCGGTGAAGGCGGAATAGTTTTGACAAATAATCCTAAAATAAATTTTTTGGCAAAAAAAATCATTAATCACGGAAGAACGGCACATTATGAACATGATATGTTAGGATACAATTTCAGATTAACAAATATATGTGCAGCTATGGGGCTTGCACAGTGTGACCACATTGAAGAATGGACAAAACAAAGAATATTAAATGCTAAAAAATTATCCGACGGTTTGAAAGATTTGGATTTTCTTGTTACACCCGTGACTCCTAAAAAATATACTCATGTATTTCATCAATACACATTGAGAATAAAAAAAGGTTTAAGAAATAAGTTTATGCAATATTTGAAAGATAACGGAATTGGTTGCGGAATACATTATCCGGAAGTAATTTATAAACAACCTCTCTATAAAAAATTAGGATACAAAAAAGGGTTGTGCCCAATTGCAGAACAGGCTGTAAAAGAAGTAATATCCATTCCCGTTCATCCGTCACTTACAAATAAAGATACAGATACAATAATAGAAGTAATAAAAGGTTTTAAAAAATGAATAAAATAAAAATAGCAGTTATCGGAGTAGGTTCTTTAGGTCAGCATCATGCAAGGATTTTATCTACACATGAACAGGCCGAACTTATTGGTGTAGCGGATGCCAATGTTGAAAGAGGAAAAGAAATTGCAAAAAAATGCAATACAACAAATTTTACCGATATTAAAGAAGTTATCGGTAAAATTCAAGCTGCAGTTATTTCCGTACCGACACCTTATCATTATGACATAGCAAAACAATTATTAAATGCAGGGATTCATTGTTTGGTAGAAAAACCTTTTACGGAAACAGTAGAACAGGCAACGGAACTTATAAGAATTGCAAGAGATAAAAATTTAATTTTACAAGTCGGACATGTAGAAAGATTTAATCCTGCAATTATTGCAGCATATCCTTATGTAACGGAACCTAAATTTATAGAAGTAAACAGACTTGGACCTTATGATCCGAGGACAAGTCATATAGGTGTAGTAATGGATTTAATGATACATGATTTAGATATGTTGCTTAATCTTGTAAAAAGCAAGGTAATAAGTTTTGAAGCTCATGGAGCAAAAATTTTATCAGCACATGAAGATATAGTTAAAGTTAGAATTAAATTTGCTAACGGATGTGTTGCAGATGTATCTACAAGCAGAGTTACGATTAACAGATATAGAAAAATAAGAATATTTCAAAAAGACAGCTATATTTCTGTAGATTATGCAGGAAAAAGTTTGAAAATATATAAAAGAAAAGAAGGTGTTGATGTAGTCAAATCTTTATTTGATATAGATGTAATTAAACCAAAAGTTAAAACCGGTGAACCGTTAGGATATGAGTTAACACATTTTTTAAATTGTATCATTGAAGGGAAAAAACCGTTAGTTTCGGGCGAACAGGGCAGAGATGCTCTTGAACTCGCACATGATATACTTCATTATATGCAGTTTTAAACATTTATGCTATTATTTTTATTTTTTATGTTAATGATTTTTATATCAATCATTAACAACTTAAAATTAAACAGATACAACAATATTTTATATTTGTTTGTATTTTGTTGTGTAGTTG
>ONUQ01000125.1 GCA_900321055.1 uncultured Elusimicrobia bacterium | reverse complement strand
TTAATATTCAATTTATTGCTAAAGATAACGATGTAAAAGTTATAGAATGTAATTCAAGAGCTTCAAGATCTTTTCCTTTTATTTCAAAAGTATCAGGAAAAAATCTTGCAGAAATTTCTTGTAAAGTTATGAATAACGAAAAAATCAGTAAAATAATGTTAGATGAAAGTGAACTTCCTTTTGTCGGTATAAAAGCATCAATGTTTAGTTATCAACGGCTTGATGGTGCAGATCCCGTAACAGGTGTTGAAATGGGTTCAACGGGAGAAGTCGGGTGTTTAGGTAAAAATTTTAATCAGGCATTAATGCTTTCGCTGGAAGCAACACAAATAAAGAAACCTAAAAAAGGAATTCTGATAAGCTCCGGAACAGACAGAGATAAAATAAAATTTATGGAAGTTATAGATAATTTATATAAATTAAATATTCCTGTATATGCTACAACGGGAACGGCAAAGTTTTTAAGAGAAAGAGGATATAATGTTCATACGGTAAACCGGACGGAAAATCCAAAAGCTGTTGATATAATAAGAGAAGGGAAAGTAGATTTTGTAATAAACATCTATAAAACTTTTGATATTACCGACAAAAAGTATAATTCAATTATAAGAAAAACAGCGGTAAAGTGCGGATGTTCCGTATTATCTAATATGGAAAAAGTAATAGCATATCTTAAGTCTTTGGATGAAAGAGATAAATTAGAAAAAGAACAATGTATAAGTTTATAAAAAAGAGGGGAAAATGAAAAAAATGTTATCTTTATCTGCAATAGGAAAAGATAGAACGGGGATTGTCAGTTCTATATCAAAAATTCTTTTTGAATTAGGATGTAATATAGAAGATTCTACAATGACTCTTTTATCGGGACAATTTGCCGTAATATTGTTGTTGGATTGTCCGAAAAATTCAGACATTTTGAAATTAAAATCAAAATTAAAAACATCTTTGAGTAAATTAGATTTATCTTTTTCCGTAACGGAAGTTGATAAATCCGGCAAAGCTAAAAAAAATTTTGGAGAATATATCATTGCCGTTTATGGTGCAGATAAAGTCGGTATAGTTTATAATGTAAGTAAATATTTAGCGGATAATAAAATAAATATTACTGATGTTCAAACAAAAATTTCCGGAAAAAAAGATAAAATTTATATAATGCTTTTAGAGGTAAATATTCCAAAAATGATAAAAGAAACTGAATTAAGAACTCAATTAGATGAACTTGCAAAAAAGCTTGATGTGGAAATTTTTTTAAATCAGGCAGATTCATCACAAATATAATACAATGTCTATTTTAAATATTTTAACTATTCCAAATCCTATATTAAAGCAGGTTAGTTTACCTGTAGAAAAGATTGATAATGAAATAAAAACTCTCATAAACAATATGAGAGAAACTATGTTATCCTCTAAACATTGTGTCGGAATTGCCGCTGTTCAAGTGGGAGTATTATCCAGAATAATTTTGGTAGATGTATCTTTAAATTTAAAACCGCATCATAATAACGGTTTATTAATAATGATAAATCCTAAAATTGTTTATATGTCCGGAAAGCTAAAGTCAAGAGAAGGCTGTTTAAGTGTTCCTGATTTTACGGGTAATGTTATAAGAAAAAATAAAATAGAAGTTGAATATACCGATATAACAGGAAACAAACAATTATTAAAAACTCATGGATTTGAATCTATTTGTATTCAGCACGAGATAGATCATCTTGACGGGTTTGTTTTTTTAGATAAAGTAACATCTCTTAAAACAGATATATTTAAAAGAATATAATTTTTAAAAAATTTGACAAACTTAAAAAAAAGTTATACAATTTCGCACAACAACTTAATAGAAACTTTTAGCAAAGGTGCTTAAAAGAGTAAAATCTTTTAAGCACCTTTTTATTTTAAATTAATTTTTTAGGAGGATGTAAAAATGGGTTATACTAAAGAAGATGTTATTAAAATGGTAAAAGAACAAGGAGTAAGTTTTATCAGGTTGCAGTTTACCGATATTTTCGGTCAATTAAAAAATGTTGCAATAACTGCAAGCCAAATTGAAAAAGCTTTAGACAACAAATGTATGTTTGACGGTTCTTCTATTGAAGGATTCTCAAGAATTGAAGAGAGTGATATGTATTTGTATCCCGATCCAAACACTTTTGTTATATTTCCCTGGAGACCACAAGACGGCAAAGTTGCAAGACTTATTTGCGATATTTATACACCTGAAGGAAAACCTTTTGAAGGATGCCCAAGAAATATTTTAAAAAGAAATTTAAAGGCAGCATCGGATTTAGGTTATACATTTAATGTTGGTCCGGAACTTGAATTCTTTTTATTTTCAACGGACGAAAAAGGCAAACCGACAACACATACACATGATGATGCCGGATATTTTGATTTAGCTCCAATAGATTTAGGGGAAAGTGCAAGAAGAGATATGTGCTTAACTCTTGAAGCAATGGGTTTTGAAATTGAAGCTTCTCATCACGAAGTTGCAAGAGGACAACACGAAATAGATTTTAAATATGCAGAAGCCCTAAAGACTGCAGACAATATAAATACATTTAAGTTGGTTGTAAAAACAATTGCACAAAAACACGGACTTCATGCAACATTTATGCCAAAACCTATATTTGGTATTAATGGTTCAGGTATGCATACAAATCAATCACTTTTTAAAGACGGCAAAAATTGTTTTTATGATCCGAATGATTCAATCGGTCTTTCAAAAATAGCTTA
>ONUQ01000047.1 GCA_900321055.1 uncultured Elusimicrobia bacterium | reverse complement strand
TTCTTTTTTAGAAATATTTTCGCTTACTTCTTTTATATGTTCCACCGTATCATAAAGATTTTGAAAAAATTGTTTATTTAGTCCTTCCGAGGCATTTCCCAACAATACATTGACTTTTTTTGATGCATCTTCCAATATTTCTTCAAGAGATTTTTCCTTAGAAGTCTCTATTGTTGCACCATGTTCCAATACTTTGTTGGTTTGGGTTCCGGGTTTGATGTCTATATATTTTGTTCCGATAATTCCCATAGATACTATTTTTGCACTTGCATCGGAATATAATTTTATATTTTTATCTATAGCAAGAATTACTTTTGCTTTACCGTTTTCCAGAACTATATCTTTTATATTGCCGACATCTACTCCGGCTATTTTTACTTTAGCTTTTTTAGGAAGTCCTGCAGTATTACTAAAATAAGTATTGACAATATATTTTGAAGTTAAACTATAATCGCCAAGCAACATTATTGTCAAAAGAATTGCAAAAATTCCTATAATTACAAAAATTCCCAACCTTAATTCATTAGACACGAATATTCTCCATTACTTCATTGTAAAAGTTGTTTCAACGGGTATAGGTCCTTCACTTGACCCGTCAACAAATTGTTTTAACATTTTATCATTAATCGTTTAGGGATTGGCAATAGTTTCTTTTAGTTTATCTACCGTTCCCTCAAAGATTATTTTTCCTAAGTATAACATTATTATTCTGTCGGCTATTTTATAAGCCGAGTTCATATCATGAGTAACCACAATGGATGTCATTTTTAATTGTTCTTTTAAATAGTTTATAAGAGTACCTATAACATCCGACATTATCGGATCAAGACCTGTAGTCGGTTCATCGTAAAAAATATATTTTGGTTTATAAGCTATAGATCTTGCAAGTCCGACTCTTTTTTTCATACCACCGCTTAAAGCCGACGGTTTTAAATTTTTTATATCATCCTTTAAGCCAACCATATTCAAACATACCGAAACTCTTTTTTTTGTTTCTTCTTCGGTCATATTTGTAAGATTTTTTATTCCAAAAGAAATATTTTCTTCTATCGTTAAAGAATCAAATAAAGCAGCTTCTTGAAATAAAAAACCGATCTTTTGCTGAGTTTGATATAATTGCCGTCTGGATGCTCTTATTATATCTATTCCATCAATTATTATTTGTCCCGAATCGGGTTTTACAAGTCCAACGATATTTTTTAATAAAATACTTTTACCTGTTCCCGAACCGCCTATAATAACAAGAGTTTCTCCATCTTTTACATCTAAACTGACATCACATAAAACTTTCTTTTGTCCAAAAGACTTACATATATTTTCAACTTGTATCATAACAATTATTCTATAATTTTTATACTAGTTTTTCCACTTTTTTTGTTTTTTGTCAATTAAAATATTTCGTTTGTTGTCTTTGTTGTTTATTAAAATGTACCCGATTTCTACAATTTCTTTAAAATTATATTATAATTTACTATAATCATACAATATAATTTTTTATAAGGAAAGGTTTATTATGAAAAAAACAAATGTAAATAAACTTTTAAAAATGGCAGAGAAACCATCAAAAGATGCAAGAAGACTACATCCTTTTTATAAAGGAAAGATAGAAGTTGTTCCTAAATGCAGGGTGAGAGATTTTAACGATTTTTCCATTTGGTACAGTCCGGGAGTTGCTGCAGTTTGTAAGGATATAAATAAGAATATGGAACTTGCTTATGAATATACAAATAAGTGGAATTCCGTGGCAGTTGTAAGTGACGGTACAAGAGTATTAGGACTTGGTGATATAGGTCCTGAGGCAGCAATGCCTGTAATGGAAGGTAAAGCTTTGTTGTATAAATATTTGGGTGGAGTAGATGCATATCCTATTTGTCTTGCTACAAAAGACCAACGGGAGATTATCAATACGGTAAAAATTTTGCAACCTTCGTTTGGCGGAGTAAATCTTGAAGATATTTCTCAACCAAAATGTTTTCCCATACTTTATACATTAAGAAAAGAATGTCATATTCCCGTTTGGCATGACGATCAGCAGGGAACTGCATTAGTTACACTTGCGGGACTGATTAATGCTCTTAAAGTTGTTAATAAAAAAATATCTAAAGTTAAAATTGCTATGCTTGGTGCAGGTTCGGCAAATATTTGTATAGCAAGGCTTATAATGTTTTATGGAGCAAATCCGGCAAATATTATAATGTGTGATTCAAAAGGTGCATTACATAAAGGTAGAAAAGAATTAGAAAAATCTCATCCTGAAAAATGGGCAATATGTTGTGAAACAAATGCTTCAAATATACAAGGTACAATAGAAACGGCTATGGAAAATGCTGATGTTTTAATTTGTTTGGCTACTCCGGGTCCGGATGTAATAAAAAAAGAGTGGATTAAGAAAATGGCAAAAAATCCTATAGTGTTTACTTGTGCAAATCCTGTTCCTGAAATTTGGCCTTGGGAGGCAAAAGAAGCAGGTGCTGCGGTAGTTGCTACCGGTAGAAGTGATTTTGAAAATCAAGTAAATAATTCGTTGGGTTTTCCCGGAGTGTTTAGAGGAACTCTGGATGCAAGAGCAACAACCATAACGGATAATATGTGTATTACGGCAGCAACGGAGCTTGCATCTTGTATGCCGGATAACAAAATAAATCCTAATAGAATATTACCTACAATGGATGACTGGAAAGTTTATCCGAAAGTTGCAGCTGCAGTTGCAGTAAAAGCAATAAAAGAAAAAGTTGCCAATAAAAAAGCAAGTTATGAACAATTTTATTCTCAAGCAATGAGCATGATAAAAAGAAGTAGAGCATTGACACAAAGTACGATGAAAAACGGATTTATAAAGAAATCAAAATAATTTTATAAAAATGAGAAAAATAGAAAGTAAAGATATTATAAGCAGAATTACGGATTTATGTGCCGATGCGAATTTTAATTTACCGCAGGATATAACGGATTGTATCGCATCTTACATAAAAAATGATGATTCAATATCCGATAAAATTTTAAAGGAAATTTTAGAAAATGCAAAAATTGCAAGTCAGGAAAAGATTGCTTTATGCCAAGATACCGGAACGGCAAATTTCTTTGTGAAAATCGGTAAAAATGTAGAAATTGTCGGAGACGATATTTTTTGTGCAATAAATAAAGGTGTTGCACAAGGTTATACAAAATATTATTTAAGAAAATCTATAGTTTGCGACCCTTTGGACAGAATAAATACTAAAGATAATACTCCGGCAAATATATATTGTGATTTTACGGATGGTAATGAAATAGAAATTACAATATTAACAAAAGGCGGTGGAAGCGAAAATGCAAGTTTTTTGAAAATGCTTACACCTCTTGACGGTTGGGAAGGTATAAAAAAATTTGTTATTGAAAGTATTAAACTTAAAGGTGCAAATGCATGCCCGCCGATAATAGTCGGTCTTGGTATAGGTGGCGATTTTGCATCGGTTGGTCTTCTTGCAAAAAAAGCCATACTAAGAACAATAGGCAGTAAAAATAAAAAGCAGGAATATGATAAAAAAGAACAAGAATTGTTGGAAGAAATAAATAAATTAAATATCGGACCTATGGGGCTTGGCGGTGTTCCGACGGCACTTGCGGTATTTATTGAAACTAAACATTGCCACATAGCTTCAATGCCCGTAGCGATAAATATACAATGTCATTCCTGCAGAAGAAAAACGATAGTATTATGAAAATAACAATAGAACAATTATTACAAAATACGGATAAATATAAAGCAGGAACTCAAATTGAACTTTCGGGAACAATTTATACTGCAAGAGATCAAGCTCACAAAAGATTAGTGAGTTTGTTAAATAACGGTGAAAAGTTACCTGTAAGACTAAAAGATTCTTGTATATATTATTGTGGTCCGTGTCCTAATTCACCTGATAAAATAATCGGTTCATGCGGACCGACAACGGCATCAAGAATGGATGTTTATACACCTGCAATGTTATCAAACGGTGTAAAAATTATTATAGGTAAAGGAAAAAGAAGTAAAGAAGTTGTTGATTCAATAAAAGATAATAAAGCCATATATCTGATTGCAACGGGCGGAGTCGGGGCTTTAATAGCACAAAAAGTAAAAAGTTTTAAATTAATTGCTTTTGAAGATTTGGGACCTGAAGCAATTTATGAACTTGTAGTAAAAGATTTTCCGTTAATAGTTGCAATAGATTGTTTTGGGAATACTTTGTTTAGATAACAATTTAAAAATAGGATAAAATAATGAAGCTAACAATAAAGAACATAGGAAAAATATCAGAATCTATTATAGAATTAAAAGGTATAACTGTTATTGCCGGTGAAAATGACACTGGAAAGAGTACTTTTGGTAAAATCTTATATTCTG
>ONUQ01000036.1 GCA_900321055.1 uncultured Elusimicrobia bacterium | reverse complement strand
TTAAAATGAGTATGAAAAGCTATGACCGTTTTTTCCCGAATCAAGATTTTCTTACAAATGACGGACTCGGTAATTTAATTGCATTACCGTTTCAAAAGCAAGCTGTTAAACAAAATAATTCTGTATTCATTGATAATAATGGAAATAAAATTATAGACCAATGGAGTTATTTAAAATCTATCAGAAAAATTTCTTTGTATGATGTAGAAAATATTTTAAGTAAAGCAAATTCAAACAATCAATATAATTTTATATTAAACAGAACTAATGAAGAAGAAACAAAACCTTGGTTGATTTTACCATCCAATGAACAAAAATTTGAACAAATAAATAATTTGCCGATTTCTGTTGAAATTATTATTGCAAACAGGATTTATATAAAAGAAGATAAATTACCATCTAAATTTATTAATTTGTTAAAATACACGGCAACATTTCATAATCCTGAATTTTATAAAAAACAGAAATTAAGATTTTCTACTTATTTAATTCCAAGAGTAATAACATGTTGTGAATTTATAAACGGTTACATTTCTTTGCCGAGAGGATGTTTGGAAGATGTAAAGATATTATTGAATAAATACAATATAAATTTTTCAATAAAAGATGAAAGATGCATCGGCAAAAAATTTAGAGTAAAATTTAAAGAAAAATTAGATAAAGAACAAAGTTTGGCAGTTAATAATATAGTTTCACATAATATCGGAATTTTAGTAGCTCCACCGGGAACGGGAAAAACAATTATGGCAATAGCTGTAATTGCAAAAAGAAAAACAAATACTCTTATTTTGGTACATAGAAAAAATATAATGGAGCAATGGAAAAAACAATTAAATAATCTGTTGAATATTGATAAAAATAAAATAGGACAAATAGGAGCAAATAAAGATAAAACTACAGGTATTATTGATGTTGCGATGTTTCAAAGTATGTATAATGAAAAAGGAGTTAATAACATAATACTAAATTATGGTCTTATTATTGTGGATGAATGTCATCATATAAGTGCTTTTTCATTTGAAAAAATTTTAAACTGTGCAAAAGCAAAATATGTGTTAGGTCTTACGGCTACTCCTTACAGAAGTGACGGACATCAACCGATTATAAATTTTCAATGCGGAAAAATTTGTTATCAATTTAAACAAGAAAAGTTACTGTATTGCAAAGTTTTTGTTAAAGAAACAACTTTTAATTATAATTTCGGTAAGCAATCAGATATTAATGATTTATGGAAAAACATTATAAATGATTCAGATAGAAACAATCTGATAATTCAAGATATTTTGGAAGTATTACAACAAAAAAGATTTCCGTTAATTATTACCGAAAGAAAGGAACATATTAATATTTTATATGCTATATTAAAAAATAAAGTAGAAAATATTATATTATTATATGGCGGTATAAAACAAAAAGAATATAAAACAATTATTGAACAAATAAAAAACAAAGAAAATAAAAATATGATAATAATAGCAACGGGTTCTTATATAGGGGAGGGGTTTGATGAACCATCTCTTGATACTTTGTTTTTAACGATGCCAAGTTCATTTAAAGGAAAACTTGTTCAATATACCGGAAGACTTTTAAGAAAACATCCTAATAAAAAAGATATTCAAATTTACGATTATGTTGATACAAATATTTTGTTATTGAAAAAGATGTTTAATAAAAGGTTGAAAACTTATAAATCGTTAAAATATACTGTAATAGAACCTGATTCTTTAGGGATATAGGATAATATTTTATTTTTAATTTTTAAATCTGTAAAAATTTAAACAATACATCAATTTGACAAGAGAAAATTTTTGTTATAGAATCTAAACAACAACTTAATAACGGTAAAAAAGCAAAGGTGCTTAAGGATAAAATCTTTAAGCACCTTTTTGTTTTTGTAATATATTTAAAAATGTAGTTATAATTTGTTGTTAAACTAAAATCAGTTTATCAGATAAGAAAAGTAAAATTTTTTATCTAAGCTTGTAATCTAAAAATTGCTTTGCAATTTTTAAGGAGTAAAAAAAATGTGCGGAATATTCGGTATAGAAAATAGTGAAACTGCTTCCATGTTGGTTTTTGTAGGACTTTTAACTTTACAACATAGAGGGGAAGAATCTGCAGGAATTACTTCAAATAATGATGGCATAAATTATATTACACATAAATCTATGGGACTTGTATCACAAATATTTAAAGAAAAAATATTAAATACATTAACCGGTAAGGTTTGTATAGGGCATGTAAGATATTCCACTCATTCCGAAAGCACATTATTAAATGCACAACCGTTTGTTTTTAATTGTATTCATGGCAATATTGCCGTTGCTCATAACGGAAACATTACAAACTGTGAAACCATAAAAAAAGAGCTTGCACAAAGCGGTTCAATTTTTAATCATACATCAGATACAGAAATAGTTGCACATTTGGTTGCAAAAAGTAAGGGGTTTTCCGCCGGAAACATTATAAAAAATGCAGTATCAAAGTTGGAAGGTGCATACTCTTTAATATTTATTATCGGTAACAAACTTGTAGGTGTTAGAGATCCGTTCGGGTACAGACCTCTTGTCTTGGGAAAGAACGGTGATTCTTATATACTTGCATCGGAAACATCTGCAATCGATGCTGCCGGGGGAACATTTATAAGAAATGTTAATCCGAGCGAAGTTATTGTAATAGAAAACGGTGAAATTATAGAAGATATTTATCTTAATAAAAAAGAAAAAGAGAAGTTCTGTATTTTTGAACAAGTATATTTTTCACGACCTGATAGTGTGTTATGTAATAAAAGTGTTAAAAATGCAAGAGTATTAATGGGAAAATATCTTGCAAAGCAAATGAAAGATATAAAAGCTGATATTGTTGTTCCTGTTCCTGATACGGGAATATTTTCTGCTCAAGGATTTGCGGAAGAGTCCGGAATAAAATTTCAAACCGGTTTTATAAGAAATCATTATGTGGGCAGAAGTTTTATAAAACCGTCACAAAAGATGAGGGAAATAACAGCAAGATTAAAACTTTTTCCTATAAAAGATGTTATTGAAAACAAAAAAATTGTTCTTATAGACGATTCATTGGTAAGGGGAACAACAGCACAAAAAATCGTTAAAATTTTAAGAGATGTAGGTGCAAAAGAAATACATTTTGCATTGTCTTGTCCGCCGGTAATATCACCTTGTTATTACGGAATAGATACTCCAAACAAAGATAAACTTATATCCGCAATGAAAAGTAACGAAGAGATAAAAGAATTTTTAAATGTTGACAGTTTAACTTTTCTTGATATTAACAATATGAAAAAAGCATGTGACAGTGAAGATACAGAAAAATTTTGTTGTGCTTGTTTTGACGGGAATTATCCTTCTAAAATCACTGATAATTAATATTTTTTATTAGGAGGGAGAAATTATTATGACGGCATTTGACAGAATAAAGAGCGGTATTGAGGAGATGGATAAAGCATTGGACAACATTAGGCTTGGCGACAATGTTGTATGGCGAGTTTCTGAGCTTTCACAATTTAAACTCTTCATGCAACCATACATAAAACAAGCCATTAATGATAACCGCAATATTATATATTTTAGATTCGCAAGTCATGAACCTCTTATTGAAGATAATCCGAATATAAAGACGGTTAATGTCCCTCTTTCCCACAGATTTGAAAATTTTACGGTAGATATACACAATATAATTAATAAAGAAGGAAAGGATGCCTTCTATGTTTTTGACTGTTTGTCCGAATTACAAACTGCATGGGCTACTGATCTTATGATGGGCAATTTTTTTAGAGTTACATGACCGTTTCTTTTTACTCTTGATACGGTTGCTTTTTTCCCTATCATAAGAGGAAAACATTCCGTACAGGCAATAAACAAAATTTTAAATACAACCCAACTTTTCTTTGATGTATATTCGAATAGCAAAACATCTATGTTCGTCCGCAAAAAGTATGGAAAAGAAATTCCGATACTATGTTTCTTCCACACACATATAATCCCGATACAAAAGAGTTTAGACCTATATTGGATGGAGTAAAATCAAGTCACTTCTATCAGGCACTTGGTCAGGCACAACGATCTGCCGAAGAACAGTATTCGGATTCATGGGACAGATTTTTTAATCATGTTAAGTTGCTAAAAGAAAACGGTATGGATATAACCGAAGAATGTTCACGAATGTGCAATATTATGATGACAAGAGATGAAAAAATGCGTCTTCTTGTAAAAAAACATTTCACACCTGAAGATTATTTTGCAATAAGAGATCACATGGTAGGAACAGGAATGATAGGCGGTAAAGCTTGCGGTATGCTTCTTGCAAGAGCAATCATAAGAAATAAGGAACATGATATTAGTGAAATACTTGAACCTCATGATTCTTTCTATGTAGGTTCAGATCTTTATTATACATACATAGTTGATAATAACCTGTGGGATACCAGGGTTCGCCAAAGAACAGATGAAGGTTATTTTAAACTGGCAGAGGATTTTTCAAAAAAAATAATGACAGGAACTTTTTCTCAAGCTATGCGAGAGCAATTCGTAAGAATCATAGAATATTATGGACAAGATCCGTATATTATTCGCTCAAGCAGTATTTTAGAGGATGGTTTTGGAAATGCTTTTGCCGGGAAATATGAGTCGGTATTCTGTGCCAACAGAGGCAGTATTGAAGAAAGGCTTGATGAATTTGAACATGCTATTAAGATTGTATATGCAAGTTCTATGAATCTTTCCGCACTTGATTATCGTAAAAGACGAGGTTTGGATAAAAGAGACGAACAAATGGCTCTTCTTATACAGAGAGTATCAGGTTCTTATTATGGTTCAAATTATATGCCTTGTGCGGCAGGAGTAGGATATTCGTATAGTCCTTATAGAATAATGAAAGATAGTGATCCGACTGCCGGAATGTTGAGACTCGTTATGGGACTTGGAACATCAGCAGTTGACCGAACGGAAGGTTCTTATCCCAGAATAGTTAATTTGGATATGCCGGAACAGACATCGTATTCTTCTTCTGCAGATAAACATAAGTTCTCTCAAGGTAATACAGAGGTTATAAATATGCCTGAAAAATCTCTCAAAAAACTTTCTTTAAAAGATATCGAATCTGATATTCCGAACTATCTTGATAATATACTGTTAGAACATGATTATGATGCAGAATCAAGACTTAGAGAAATGGGAATGAAACGGGATGTAAAATTTATTTCTTGTAAGGGGATTGTGTCTAACCAAACTCTAATGGATCAAATGAAAAGAATGCTTAGATGTATACAGGAAGAATATGAGTATCCTATTGATATAGAATTTACAATAAATATATCAGAAAGCAAAGAATATTCTGTTGATCTTCTCCAATGTCGTCCGCTTCAAGTACAAAAAGG
>ONUQ01000174.1 GCA_900321055.1 uncultured Elusimicrobia bacterium | reverse complement strand
TTTGTTTTGTTTATAGTATTATCTATAGTTTTTTCTTTATAACCTAAACATAACTTAAATTTATTTTCATATTCTAAAACAAACAAAATGTAATACGGTATAGCTTTATCTATTGTTTGTAATAGTTTCTCATTAATTTTTTTGTTCTTTAATATTATATGAAAAACTTCTATCTCTTTTATAGAACTACCTTATTTATAAATGGAACATAAGAAAACAATTTAGCTTTATTGTTTTTAATCTCTTTAGCTTTAGCAAAATCTATACTAAGTGTATTTCCTGCATTTTGTGTATTATCCCTAAGAATAAAATAAAGTTGTTAATTTGTTCTACTGGAGTTGGGAATTTTGTGGCTATTATATCATTTAACATTTCTGAATCTATTAAGAAATGTTTTTGTTGTATAAATTATGTAAATATATTTTTTTTCTAATTATAGCTAATGTTCTTAGAGTATTTAAATTTCCGTTCTCTTCTGGAAAAAAAGGTTGTTTTTCCCAATGAGAAGTATCCAAATGCAATCCAAAACATCCACATAGTTTACAATTGTAAAATTCGTAAAATTCTTTGTGTTTATCAAACTGCACAGGTAATTCTTCATTACATATAGGACATTTATCCATAATTATTTTACCTCCTTGTAAATGGTATAAAATTTTTACTTATCAGTCAATAAACTTTCTGCCATTTTCTTTGTGGTTATTTTAGGATTGTTTTTGATAAGTTCTATACTTTTATCACTACTTGTTGCTGTTTTATTATTAGCTTTTTTTCAAAACTCTTAGTAAAGCAGAAAGTAACCTGCATAAAGTGTTCCATAAAGTTAAATATGGATGTATCGTTTGTTCTTAATATTCTTGTCATATCCGAACCAAGCTGTTCAACAAGTTCCAAATTTATAAATACTCTCATTAGCTCCCTGTTTCTCGTTTTGCTTACACAATTAAAAAATTCTTCTTTGCATAATCCGTCTATAAGTCCGTAGTAAGATGTTATTACAAAGTTATGAATAGTCATTATGGACTATAGCATATTTACTTAAATTTAATATTTATTATGGTAGGAAATATACATAAATTTTTAAATTTCAGTGAATAATAATATTTTGGTATAATAATAGCTAAATTAAAATAAAAAGAAATATATAAAATGAATTTATTTAAACAGGAAGATACCATTGTAGCCCTTGCTACAGGCAATATTAAATCGGCTTTAGCCGTTATCAGGATAAGCGGGAACTTATCAAAAGAGGTTGTGTCCTCTGTTTTTAAAACAAAAAATTTTAAACATATAGAACTTGAAGATAAAAAAGTTCTTCACGGGTATATTTGTAATAATCAAAAAAAATTAGATGAAGTAATTTTATATTATATGAAAGGACCTCACACATATACCGGTGAAGATACGGTAGAGATTTCTACACATGGAAACCCTTTAATTGTTCAACAAATAATAGAACTTTTGTTATCAAAAAATATTAGACCGGCAGACAGAGGTGAGTTTACATATAGAGCTTTCATTAACGGCAAAATGGATTTATCCGAAGCGGAAGCCGTAAATGATTTAATAAATAGCAGTAGTTCAAAAGCTACGGAACTTGCATTAAATTCTTTGCAGGGTTCTTTGTCTAATCAAATCAAACAAATTAAACAAGATTTAACTACACTATTTGCTTACCTTGAAGTGTCATTAGATTATCCTGAAGAAGATATAGATTTTTTAACCAGAGAACAGAAAAAAGAAAGTATGCAAAAAATAATTTCTAACATTGATACTTTGATTTCTTCTTATTCTTTAAGTAAGTTCATTGTCAATGGAATAAAAATTTCAATTGTCGGAAAACCTAATGCCGGAAAATCGTCAATATTAAATTCTATTTTAGGTTATAATCGTGCAATTGTAACGGATATTGCGGGAACAACAACAGATACCATAGAAGAAACAGTAGAATATAATGGAGTACCTGTAACAATAATAGATACCGCCGGTATAAGATATCATACAAATAATACAATAGAAAAAATCGGGCAAGATAGAGCAAAATCTTCAATGGATATTGCAGATATAATTTTGTGGGTTATAGATTCAAATATTAATTTAGATGATAATGATAAACAAATTGCAGATTTATTGAAAAACAAGAAAGACAAAACTATTGTTGTTTTAAATAAAACGGATTTAGAGCCAAAAATTTCTAAAGAAAATTTAAATAATATTTTTGTTTCTGATACAATGATAAAGTTTTCAACCGTAAACAAAACATCGATAGAAAATATTTTAAATAAAATTTTTGAAATACTTAATATAAAAGATATTGAAGCAAACAGCAAAATTCTTTTAAATACAAGACAATACAGTTTGTTATGTAAAGCACAACAGAATTTAAGAAAAATTTATAATCTCATTGATAAAGGTGATAGTGACGAAATAGTTTCTTTTGAAACTCAAAATGTATTAGTTTTTTTTAATGAAATTTTAGGTTGTGATGTTAAAGAAGATGTTTTGCATACGGTGTTTTCAAAGTTTTGTGTAGGGAAATAAAAAAAGTAACCGTTTTTATATATGATTGATGTATAAAAAAGTATATAAAATTCTTAAGTAGCATATTAAAAAAATTTAGTGTTTTTTTTTAGGAGGAAAAAATGGATATATTATTTGATAGAGTAAGTTGCAGAAATTATAAAAGTGATGATATTCCGCAACAGGATTTAGATTATATTTTAAATGCAGGTATGTCGGCACCGACAGCATGCAATGCACAAGAATGGTCTTTTTTGGTAGTGAAAAATAAAGAAACTCATAAAAAAATAATGGAAATACATGCGGCTGCACAAATGTTAAAATCCGCACCGGTAGCAATATTGGTTTTAGCTGATATTGAAAAACAATATAAAAATTATTGGCAACAGGATTGTGCTGCGGCAACACAAAATATATTACTTGCAGCGACAGCAAAAGGGTATGGCTCGGTATGGTGCGGTGTTGCAACAAATACAGAAAGGCAAGAAGGTATAGCAAAACTTTTCAATTTGCCACACAATATTATTCCGTTTTCTTTGATAGTTATAGGAAAATCAAACGAAGATAAAAAAGTAAAGAACAGATGGGATGAAACAAAAATAAAATATGAAAAATTTTAGTAGTTTATTGAAATATTAAAAAATAGTCCTTTCTATAAGTAATAAAAAAAATATTGAACAATCTTTACAAGATTATAAAAAAATAACATTTTTAGATATGTTCGGTAAACCTTTTAGACATTGTAAGAATTATGGCAATACATTCAATAGCCGACAATGTAGCAGAAACAATTTTAAAATTATATAATCAGTACTTAAAATACGGAAATAATTTAAGGAAAACACAAAATGTTAAAATTTAATTTTGAAGAACAATTAAAAAATACAATAGACGATTTTGCAAAATCTAAAGGAATAGAAGAAGAAATAAAATTTGTCGTAGAAATTCCTCCAAAAAATATAAATGCGGATTTAGCATTAAATGCTGCAATGATTATTGCAAAAAAAATGAGAACAAATCCGAGAATAATAGCACAAGAACTTATAGAGATAATTAAAAAAGATTTCTCTAATATAATAAAACTGGCTGAAATTGCAGGAGCAGGGTTTATAAATTTACATTTTACGGATGAATATTTGCAAGGGGAACTAAACAAAATTTTAGATAAAAAAGAAAATTATGCAAAACAGGAAAACATTAAACAGGATAAAATAATGGTAGAGTTTGTTTCCGCAAATCCTACAGGTCCTTTACATATAGGTCATGGCAGAGGTGCGGCAATCGGTGATTCTATTTCAAGAATATTAAAACATTTAGGATACAATGTAGTTAAAGAATATTATCTTAACGATGTAGGTAATCAGATGAATGTTTTGGGAGAATCTGTAAAAACAAGATACAGACAATTAAAAGGGGAAGACATTCCGTTTTTGGATGACGGTTATAAGGGAGAATATATAAAAGATATTGCTCAAGATTTAATAAATGAAGGGAAAAATTTTGAAGATATAGATTTTAAAAAAGAATCTCATACAAGAATTTTAGAAACGATAAAAAAAGATTTACAACAATTTAGAGTAGATTTTGACAGTTGGTTTTCGGAATCAAAAATTGCAGTTGATAAAGATGAAAACGGAGAAACGGAAGTAGATAAAGTTTGTAAATATTTATTGGATAAAGGTAATGCTTTTGAACAAGATGGAGTATTATGGCTTAAATCTACCGATTATGGTGATGATAAAGACAGAGTTTTAAAAAGAACCGACGGAAGATATACATATTTGGCTTCAGATGTGGCATATCATAAAAATAAATATGAAAGAAATTTCGCACAAGTTATAAATTTGTGGGGAGCAGATCATCATGGATATGTTGCAAGAATTCAGGCAGCAATTCAGATGCTTGGTCAAAAAAAAGATGCTTTAAAAGTTATACTTTATCAGCTTGTAAGTTTGGTTAGAAACGGACAACCTGTTGCAATGTCAACAAGAAGCGGAGATTTTGTAACTCTTAAAGATGTGTTAGACGAGGTTGGAACAGATGCTTGCAGATTTTTCTTTCTTTTAAGAGCTTCGGATTCTCAATTGGATTTTGATTTGGAACTTGCAAAAAAACAAACAAGTGAAAATCCTGTGTTTTATGTTCAGTATGTAAATGCAAGATGTCAATCAATATTAAGAGATTATAAAGAAGATTCTTCAGGTGCAAATTTAAGTTTGCTAAATACAAAAGAAGAAAAAGATTTAATAAAAAAGTTAATATCATTAGAAGATATTTTGTTGATATGTGCCAAAACAAAGAGTCCGCATCATTTAACGACATATTTAATTGAAACTGCTGATGTATATCACAGATTTTATGAAAAATGTAAAGTTTTACAGGAAAATAAAGAGCTTGAAAAAGCAAGAATACAATTGTTAAAAGCGGTATCAACAATAATTACATTAGGTTTGAGTTTACTTGGAGTTTCTTCTCCATCTAAGATGTAAAAATCAAATGAATTATATTATATGTTTTTAGTGTAACTAAACCGGTACTGTTTTTTGTTGTTAGTTTTATTTAAATATTTAATTAAAAAGAACTTTTATGTGTGTGTGTTGATTTTATGCTTATAATTTTTGTAAAATCAACAGGTACTCAATATTAATGTTGTACATAAATAAAAAAAGAAGAGTGTAAAAAATTAGTGGGGTGTAGAAAATGGTCACAAAACAAACAAAAAAAGTTGCAAAAAAAGAAGTAAAAACAAGTGTAAAGAAAAATGTTTGTGCAAAGAAGAAAGAAGTTGTTGAAAAAAAAGTTAAAGTTGCTCCTGTAAAAATTGATTCTATCAAAGTTGAGAAAAAAGTTGAATGTTGTGCACAAAAACAGGAAGTAAATAATAATTCTTATATTTTAATAGATTATCCTGTAGAAAACGATATAATAAACGGTAGTGCTTATGTTTTAAGAATAGGTGCTTCACACGATTTTAATGCTTATGTTGAAGTTTCTTTCAACAACGGAGAATGGAATTTGTGTAGATTTGCTTCCGGATATTGGTGGTATGATTGGGCATATTTTCAACCCGGAAAATTTACATTAAGAGCAAGAATCGTTTCTGCCGGTGACGGTAAAGTTATAAAAATGTCCGATGTAAGACATTTTAAGGTGATTTAATGACATCTCAAAATAGCAAAAATGCATATACTCATACACATGGTAATACTCTTGGAACGATAACTACATCGTTAATTGTTATCGGCTCGGTTTTAGTCATAGCTACTGCTTTGTTTTCTAAAAAGAAAACTGTATCTTATGAAAGATTGAGACGAGCTTATGATGGGTTGTCTCCAAGAGATTATTATGAGTAATAATATATGTTTTCGGGAAATAATTAATGTACTTAAAAAAATTGGAACTTTGCGGATTCAAATCGTTTGCGGATAAAACTGTTTTAACTTTTGAAAAAGGTGTATCTGCCATAATTGGTCCGAACGGTTGTGGAAAATCAAATATATCAGATTCTATTCGTTGGTGTCTCGGAGAGAAAAAAACAAAGACAATTAGAACTAAAGCAATGCAAGATGTTATCTTCGGCGGGACAAAGACAAGAGCTGCTGCTGGAATGTCTGAAGTGACATTGACATTTGATAATTCACAAAATGTAATTCCAATAGATTATTCCGAAGTTTCTATTACAAGAAAATTGTTTAGAAGCGGGGAAAGTGAATATTTTATAAACAAAACACAGTGCAGATTGAAAGATATTGTAGATTTGTTTCTTGATACGGGTATTGGAACCGGAGGGTATTCAACCATAGAGCAGGGTAAAATAGATGAACTTGTTATGGCTAATCCGGAAAAAAGAAGAGAATTTTTTGAAGAAGCTGCAGGTGTTTCAAAATATAAATTAAGAAGAGAAGAAACTTTATCCAAACTTAAAAATATAGAAGTTGATTTGTCAAGGTTGGATGATTCTTTAAAAATATTTGAAGGGCGAATAAAACAATTAGATCAACAAGCCAAAAAAGCAAAACAATGCAAACAATATAAAGAAGATTTGGAAAAATATGAAGTGGCGGAAGTTGTAAATAATCTTGCAAGAGGTTATGAAGAGTTAGAAAAAATAAAAGCTCAAATAGAACCGAAATTAAGAGAATATGAAACCGTAAATGTATCATTACATCAACTTGAAGCAGAACAGCAGGATTTAAGATTATCACAAACAGAAAACAACGAAAAATATGTCTCTTTAAACTCCGAATTTGGTGAATTAAAAACAAATGTTGCATTGGCTGACCAGGAAATTGCAAATCTAAGACAAAAAGATGCAGATTTAATTCAAGAACTGGACAGATTGAAAATAGAAATTGAAGATTGTCAATCAAAGATACAAAAATATGAGCAAGATTTGCAGAATGTAAATACATCGGATGATGGTATAGAAAATGAAGTTTCTATACTAAAACAGGAAACACAATCAAAATTGGAAAAATACAATTTAATTAAACAACAGGTTACCGATTTAGAATCACAGGAGGATGAGTTTAGAACAAAACTGGATGGTTTTACTCAAACAAAAGATTCTTTAATCAATTCAAAAACTTCTGTTATTCAAGAGCAGGCACAAGCAAGTGCAGAAATTTTATCAATAGATAGAAATATTGAAAGATTGACTAACGATGTTGCTCCTGCAAACGAAGAAATATCTGCAAATGAACAAAAATTGCAGGAAGTTCAAAATTCGTTAAAGGAATTAAATGATAAAATTGAAACAAATAAACAAGTAGTTTTAAATATAGATACGGAAATTGAAAGTTTAAAAGACAAAGAAATAGAACTAAATAAGAAAATATCAGGATTGGAAGCAAAGATTTCTACTATGAAAGAAATGGATGCCGAAAATCCTATAAAAAAAGCCATAAATTCGGTAAAGAGTTTAGGCTTTATAAAATATACCGTAGGAGAAATAATTTCTCCTGATTTAGACAAAATAGATATTGTTGCAAATGCTTTAGGTGACAAAATAGATTATCTTATTTGCGATACAATGCAACAAGCGGAAGATGCAATAAAATATTTGTTGGAAAATAATTTATGTAAATTAACTTTTTTGGTGTCGGAAAAAATAGCAAATGATATTCAGGTTGTTTCAAGTACGGATAGTGCGGTAGAGCTTTTTAAAATATTGAATTGCTTACCGGAGTACGAAAAAATAGGAAAGTTTATATCTTATGGAATATTTGTTAATGACGGAAAAATATATTCTAATGCAATGATTTCCGGTGGAGCAAAAAATGTTTCCGATAAACCTGTTTTAGTTGAAGAACAAATAAAAAAATTACAACAAGAAATAGAATTGACAAAACAAGAATTGGAAAATTTAAGTAAAGAAATAAATGCTAAAGACGATGTAAAATTAAATATTAGTTTTGAAAAGCAGGATAATGACAGATTAAATATTCAGTTAACATCAAAGATAGAATTTTTACAGGAAACAATAAAGCAAAGAAAAGCGGATATTTCAGATACGGCTACGGAAATAGAAAATTTACAAAAAGAGAAAACGGAAAAACAACAGCTTCTTGATTCTATAAACGAAAAAGTAGCTGATACGGATCAGAAGTTAACGGATATAGAAACAGAATCCGTTACTTTAACTGAAACATTAAATACAATAGAACAGCAAATAGATGCATTAAGAAATCAGGAAGAACAGGCAAATCAAGAGTATATTGAAGTTTCAAATAACTATCAAAGAAGAAATAGTGATTTAGAACATAGAGCTACGGGGCAGAAGTATATTACCGATAATATAAATAATTTAAAAGCTCAAATAGAACAAAATACAAACAGAATAGCCCAAATTGAAACGGATATGCAAGATATTCAGTTAAAGCAGGAAACACAAACCGCGAACATTCAACAGTATAATGAATCTATTACACAAAAAGAAACAGAACTGCAATTAGTTGTCGGAGATAGAGATAAAATACAAACGGATATAGATGCAAAAGAAGTTTTGATAGCAGAGACAAGAACTAAAGTTGCACAATTGAATGATGAAGTTAATGCATTACAATCGGATCAGAAAAGTTATATAACACAAAAAGATATGTTGGAAGAACAAATTTTAAAAACTTACGGTAAAACTTACGAAGAGATAAAAGATCAATATATTGGTGTTGAAGTAGATAAGGAAGAAATTGCAAGACTTAAAAAGAAAATAGCAAATTTCGGTGCAATAAATTGGAGTGCGGAAGAAGAATATGAAAGTTTATCTCAAAGATACACATTTACACAAAATCAGCAAAAAGATTTATTAAAAGCAAAAAGTGATTTGGAAGAAACAATAAAAAAGATAAATGAAACAACCGTTGTAAATTTTAAAAAAACATTTGATGAAGTTAGAGAGCATTTCAAAAATTTATATAGAAAGTTGTTCGGTGGCGGTGATGCGGATTTAATTCTTACGGATGAGAATAATTTGTTGGAAACAGGTGTTGATATTAAAGCACAGCCCCCCGGAAAACTTGTTAAAAATATTATGCAATGTTCCGGTGGAGAAAAAGCTCTTACTGCGGTTGCTCTTACATTTTCTTTCTTCTTAGCCAAGCCGTCTCCGTTTTGTATACTGGACGAGGTTGAGGCTCCTTTAGATGATGCCAATATCGGAAGATATATAAATGTTATAAGAGAATTTTCTAAATATACACAATTTTTAGTTGTTACTCATAATAAAAGAACAATGGAAATGGCAGATACTTTATACGGTATCACAATGGAAAAACAAGGTATTTCCAATATAATAGCCATAAAGTTTACTAAAGATAGTGAAAAAGAGATAGACCAAATCTTATCAAAAAAATAACGGGTATATATTTATGGAAAAAACAATAATTTCAGCTTATTATTGTGATAATTATGATAAAGATAATGTATTCAATGTTGTTGAGAAAATTATAAAATCCTTTGGAAATATATCAGATATAATAAAACCAAATTCTAGAATTTTATTAAAACCGAATTTATTAAGTGCTTATAATCCCGAACAAGCAATAACAACTCATCCTGAAATTGTAAGAGCCGTTATAAGAATAGTAAAGCAGGCAGGTGCCATTCCTGTAATAGGAGATAGTCCCGGAAATTTATTTAGAGGAATAGAAACCGTTTGGGAAAAAACAGGAATGCTTCAACTTGCAAAAGAAGAAAATGTAGAACTTGTAAATTTTGAAAATGTCGGTTGTGCGGAAGTATCTGTTTGTCATCCCGCAATTAAACAGGTTTATATTTCAAAAGCAATAATGAATTGTGATTATATAATAAATATACCTAAGTTAAAAACTCATACATTTATGGGGTTTACCTGCGGTATAAAAAATTTTTACGGAATAATTCCGGGAATAAAAAAAGCTGATTATCACAAATTAGCTCCGACTCCCGAAGATTTTGCTTATTTACTTGCACAATTGTATGAAATAGTAAAAGAAAAACTTTTGTTTACTTTAGTTGATGGTGTTTATGGTTTGGAAGGTAATGGTCCGAGTTTAAGCGGAACAAAAAGAAATTATAATATAATTGCCAGCAGTCAAGACACTGTGGCACTTGATACTTTTTTATTGAAACAATTTGGTGTAAATCTTAAAGAAAATAAGTTTTTAAAACCTTTAAAAGAAAAAAAATTAGGTAATACGGATTTGCAAAGTATAATTTATATCGGTGATGTCGTTTCTAAATTTAATATCAAAAATGCAAAACTTCCGATAACAAATATTTTATCTTTTTTACCTTTATGGCTTGTACGGTTTATAGGTAAATATGTCGGAAAATTATTTTGGGTAAAACCTTTTATTGTTGTTGAAAAATGTATAGGGTGTTTGCAGTGTATGAAATCTTGCCCGGTACAAGCAATAACAAAAACAAATAATAGTTCTAAACCTTTTGCACAAAATAATAAATGTATAGGATGTTTTTGTTGTCATGAATTATGTTTGCATAAAGCTGTTGATATAAAAAAAAGTTTAGTGGCAAGTTTTTTTATAAAAAATGAAAAAAAATAAAAAACTACAACATTTTATAGAGTATAAAGCATTACAAATAACAGTAGCCATATTGCATTTGTTTTCAATTAATATGGCAAAAAGAATAGGTTTTCTTCTTGCGGATATTGTTTTTTATTTTGTTCCCATAAGGAAAAAACATATCATTGATTCTTTAACAAAGTCATTCCCTAAAAAATCTAAACAAGAAATATTAAAAATAGCAAAAGATGTTTATAAACAATTTGTTTGTACTGTCGTTGAAATTATTTTTGTAAGCAAGATGAGCGATCAAGAACTCAAGTGTAGTGTTAATTTTCAAAATATATATTTAATGGAACAGACTCAAAAAAACGGTAAGGGTGGAGTTATAATGTCTGCTCATTTTTGTAATTGGGAAATGCTTGCTATATCTTTTGGGCACAGATATCCGTTATCCGTAATTGTTGCTAAACAGGAAAATCCGTATTTTGATGAAATGATTAACGGTATAAGATCTAATAGAGGATATAAAACCATATACAAAGAAAAAGCTCCTTTAGGTGTAATGAGAGCATTAAAGAAAAATGAATTTGTTGCAATACTTGCAGATCAGCATGCGGGGAAGCAGGGAGTTTTTACTCCGTTCTTTTACAGAGAAGTATCAACTCCTAAGGGACCGGCTGTTTTTGCTCTAAAAGCAAAATGCCCGTTATTTACCGCTTTTTGTACAAGACAACCAAACGGAAGATATATTGCAAGTTTTGAAGAAATACCGCTTCCAAATACGGGTGATGAAAATAAGGATGTAGAAATAATTATGACGAAATATAATGAAATTTTACAAAGGCATATAGAAGAAAATCCGTCATTTTGGTTTTGGTTTCACAGAAGATGGAAAACACAAAAAAAGTAAAAAATATTGTAAATTAAAAAAATTTAATTTATAATTTATGTATGACGATATTTTATTAAAGGTTTTATGTGTATAAAATAAAATGGATCAAAGGGGTGGCTTATGCAAATTAACATTACGGCAAGACATTTGAAGTTGACAGATGCTATCGGTTCTTATGTGAAACAAAAAATTTCAAAAGCAGGCAAGTTTTTTGATGGAGACAATGTTAGGGTACATGTTATTTTGTCTGTAGAAAAAAACAGACAAATAACGGAAGTGACTTATTACATAGCAGGAAAAGCTTTTAGAGCAAAAGAAGAATCTGAAGATTTATATGCCTCAATAGATTTGACAATAGATAAACTTTCCAAACAATTAAGAAAAGAAAAAGAAATTTCAAAAATTCATAGAAAAGCAAATTTAAAAGTAACAAAATCCAAAAAAATTAAAGCAGAAGTTTTCTCTTATGATTCAATGGAAGATTCCAGAACAAAAATTTCTGAAATCAAAAGATTTGATATCAGACCTATGTCCATAGAAGAAGCGATAGAAGAAATGGATTCGTTGAATTATAGAGTTTATATGTTTTTAAATTCTTCTACGGAAAAAATAAATGTTTTATACAGAAAAGATAGCGGTTCTTTGGTAATGTTGGAACCTGAAATGTAAAATAAAATATAAATGTAATAAAATATAAATGTTAAATAATAGGAGGATTTATTAAAAATGAATATTATGGATTTCTTGTGTAAAGATGCTATTACATTAGATTTAAAAGCTCAAAATAAAAAAGATGCTATTATTGAGTTGATTGAGCTTTTAAAAGAGTCTAAAAAAATTAAAAAGACAGACGAAATTATTGATGTTGTATTGGAAAGAGAAAATTTAGGTTCAACAGGTGTTGGACATGGTGTTGCCATACCGCATGGAAAAACTGATGTTCTTTCAGAACAAGTTGGAGTTTTAGGTATATCTAAAAAAGGTATAGAATTTAACTCTTTAGACGGTGAACCGGTTTATATAATATTCCTTTTAGTTGGTCCGGTAGAAGTTACGGGACAACACTTAAAAGCATTATCAAGAATTTCAAGATTATTCAAAGATAAATTTTTAAGACAAGCAATAAAAGATGCTCAGACAAAAGAAGATGTTGTAAAAATTATTCAACAAGAGGATGCCTATTAAAATGCCGGTGCTAACAGTTGGCACTTTAATTGAAGAAAAATCAAAAGATTTACAATTAACTTTAATTGCAGGGTCCGGCGGTTTAAGAAGGAACATAACTGTTTCTGATACAAATAGACCGGGACTTGCATTTGTCGGTTATTTTGAACACTTTCCTTATGAGAGAATTCAAATAATCGGCATAGGTGAGCATACATTTCTAAAGTCG
>ONUQ01000031.1 GCA_900321055.1 uncultured Elusimicrobia bacterium | reverse complement strand
TTTTATAATTCAAGCAGCTTCAGACGAAAAACATGTTAATGTAAATGTTTGTTTTGGAACGGGTTGTATGCTAAGAGGTTCACAGAAGCTCTTAAAATCCATTCTTGAATTCATAGAAACTGATAACATTCAAAATAAAGTTGAAGTTAAGGCTTCATTCTGTTTTGAAAAATGTTCAAGAGGTCCTGTAGTTAGTGTAGTAACGACAGTAATTGAAAAAGCTACTATTGAAACAGTAAGTGCAGAAATACAAAAAGAATTAAAAAATATAAAATAATTTTTTAATATTTAAAACATACACTGATAAAAGAGGAAGATATCATAACAAATATCTTTCTCTTTTTCCTGTTATATTCTACACTTAAAAGTATATACATTCATTGTAAATATACATCACAAATTTATATAATATATGCATTAGCGGGAGATATAAGATGAATGTTTTAATAGCCGGCGGGGCAGGATTTTTAGGATCACATTTTTGTGATTTGTTAATAAAAAAAAGGCATACTGTTTACTGTATAGATAATTTGCTTACAGGAAAAAAAGAAAATATAAAACATTTGCTTAACAATAAAAATTTTAAATTTAAAACCGTAGATATAATAAAAAAATTTTCTATAAAAGAAAAGTTTGATGCTGTTATAAATTTTGCTTCTATTGCAAGTCCTGTTCATTATAACATATATAAAATTGAAACTTTACTTGTCGGCTCTTATGGAACATATAATCTATTGGAGTTAGCAAGAAAAAATAAAGCAAAATTTTTATTTGCATCAACAAGTGAGGTTTATGGTGACCCTACTATTACTCCTCAACTGGAAACTTATTGGGGAAATGTTAATCCTATTGGTGCAAGAAGTATGTATGATGAATCTAAAAGGTTTTCTGAAGCATTAATTATGAATTATTATAGAGTTTATAATCTTGATACAAAAATTGTAAGAATATTTAATACTTATGGTCCCGGAATGAATATAAATGACGGTAGAATTGTTCCTCAATTTATTTATCAGGCATTAAGCAATAAACCTGTTACGGTTTTTGGTACGGGAAAACAAACCAGAAGTTTATGTTTTGTTTCAGATTTAATTTTTGGAATATATAAACTGTTGATGTCAAAAGAAAATTTACCTGTAAATATCGGTAATCCTAACGAACTTACAGTAAAAGAGATAGCAGAAATAATCATAAAATTAACAAATAGTAAATCAAAAATTATATATATGCCATTACCTGAAGATGATCCTGAAAGAAGAAGACCGGATATAAAAAAAGCAAAAAAAATTTTGAAGTGGCAACCAAAAGTAAGTTTAGAGGAAGGATTATTAAAAACAATAAAATATTTTAAGGAGTATGGTAAATGAAAAGAAAAGGTATTATTCTCGCCGGTGGAAAAGCTACAAGACTTTATCCGTTGACAACGGTTGTATCCAAACAATTATTGCCTGTTTATAATAAACCGATGATATATTATCCGCTTTCCGTTCTTATGCTTGCAGGAATAAAAGATATTTTAATAATTTCTACTCCTGAAGCACTACCTTCTTTTAAAAATTTATTTGAAGACGGTTCCGGATTGGGAATTAACATTACATATAAAGAACAAGAAAAGCCGGCAGGTCTTGCACAAGCTTTTATAATAGGAGAAGAGTTTATAGGAAAAGATAATGTTTCATTAGTCTTAGGAGACAATATATTTTACGGACATGGCTTATCGCATATTTTGCAAAGAGTATCCTGCCGGGAAAAAGGTGCAACAATATTCGGATACTCGGTTGAAGATCCTGCCAGATATGGTATTGTTGAGCTTGATGAAAATAAAAAACCGATTTCCATAGAAGAAAAGCCACAAAACCCAAAATCTAATTGGGCAGTAACAGGATTATATTTTTATGATAATTCGGTTATTGAAATTGCTAAAAAAGTAAAACCTTCAAAAAGAGGAGAGTTAGAAATAACAGATATAAATAATGCTTATCTAAAACAAAATTTGTTATCAATTGAACTTTTTGGAAGAGGTTTTGCCTGGCTTGATGCAGGAACATATAATTCGTTGCTGGATTCTTCAATGTTTATAAGAGCAATAGAAGAAAGGCAGGGGATAATGGTTAGTTGTTTAGAAGAAATTGCATATAGAAAAGGCTTTATCACAAAAGAGCAATTAATTAAAATATCAAAAAATTTTAATTCCAATTATGGAAAATATTTAGAAAAAGTAGCAAGAGAATAAAATGAAATTTTATATTGAAACTATCGGTTGTCAAATGAATGTTAATGATTCTAATAAAATGGCTGAAATTTTATTAGAAAAAGGTTGTGTATCTGCTCAAGATATGTTGAATGCAGACATTGTTATTATAAATACTTGTTCCGTTAGGTTTTCTGCAGAACATAAAGCATATTCTTTGTTAGGCAGATTAAAAGAACAAAAAGAAATAAACCCGAATTTAGTCATAGGTGTTACGGGTTGTATGGCACAATATGCATCAAAAGAAATAAAATCCAGATGTAAATATGTAGATTTTGTTATAGGTGCAAAAGAAACGGATTTGTTTTCGCAAACCATAAGTAAATATATTTCTACGGAAAAAAATTTTGAAGCAAATAAACATAAAAACAATGAGGTTTTCAGATATATTACCATAATGAGAGGATGCAGTAATTTTTGCTCTTATTGTATAGTCCCTCATGTTAGAGGTCCTGAAGTTAGTATTGATTATAATGAAATAATAAGAGAAATTGATAAAGCGGTAAATGACGGTGCTAAAGAAATAATTTTGTTAGGTCAAAATGTGAATTCTTATAATTATGAAGGTATAAATTTTACACGGTTATTACAAAAGATATCACAATCTGATAAAGTTGAAAGAATAAGATTTATGACCAATCATCCGAAAGATTTTTCGGATGAGCTTATAAAAGAAATCGCTGTAAACAATAAAATTTGCAGGCATATTCATTTGCCGTTACAGTCAGGTTCAAATGCTATTTTAAAAGCAATGAACAGAAAATATACTTATGAACAATATGAAACATTATTTAATAAAATAAAACAATCTATTCCGGATATCAATATAACCAGTGACATAATAATAGGATTTCCTGGGGAAACAGATGAAGATTTCAAAGCAACATTTGAAGCTTCCAGAAAATTACAGTTTGGCGGATTATTTATTTTTAAATATTCGTCAAGGCCGAAAACTCTTGCATCTAAATTAAAAAATACGGTTCCGTTAGAAATAATAAAAAAGAGACATACTTTGCTGTTGGAAGATTCTAATATAATTTCAAAAAAAATAAATGAAAAATATATAAATAAAGTTGTAGAGGTTCTTGTAGAAAGTTTTGAAAATAATACGGCTCAAGCAAAAAACAGTCAAAATATAAAAGTCTTTTTTGATACAGACAATAATTTAGTCGGGCAAAAAGTTAATATTAAGATAACAAAAGTATTACCCAACAGTATGTCAGGAATTTTACAATAATGCAAAATTTTAAAACAGTATTAGGATTATGTTTAATATGTATATGTTTAATGATTGGTTATATATTTTTTAATATTCATAAAGCATTAAACTTTTATCCGCTAATTGAACAATACGGTACGGAATATAAAGTTGATCCGTTACTTATAACTGCTGTTATGAAAGTAGAGTCAAATTTTGATCCGAATGCAAAATCTAAAAAAGGAGCTATAGGGCTTATGCAAATTATGCCATCAACCGCAAAAGAACTTTCGGAAAAATATTTAAATATGAAAGATTTTAATGAAGATAAATTATATGATCCGCAATATAACATAATGATAGGAGTTTTTTATATTAAAATTTTATCCGATATGTTCAATAACAATATAAATTTAGTTCTGGCATCTTATAATGCAGGTCTTGGCAATGTTCAAAAATGGCACAAAGAAAATCCTATTATAGAATATGATTCTTATGAAATGCCATTTAAGGAAACTAAGAATTATGTTTCAAAAATTGATAAAATGTATAAGATACTTAAATACTTTAAAAGAGATAGGTAATATATGGCAACAAAGAAAGATGTTAATCAAGTTACTCCGTTAATGCAACAATATTTGAATATTAAATCTCAATATCCGGATGTAATATTGTTTTTTAGATTAGGTGATTTTTACGAAATGTTTGGAGATGATGCCGTAAAAGCACATTCAATATTAGAAGTCATTCTTACAAAAAGGCAAAATACTCCAATGTGCGGAGTACCTTATCATTCAGTAAATAATTACATAAGAAAACTTGTAAAAGC
>ONUQ01000026.1 GCA_900321055.1 uncultured Elusimicrobia bacterium | reverse complement strand
TTCATTAATATTTAATGTACTATTACTGTTTTCTGATGTTATTCTGTCGTTAAATATTATCTGTGAATTATCACCTTCTGCAAATAAATTTATTATTCCTTTGTTATCATGTATTGCATTTGATACTCCGTTTGCCGTATTCCCTGTAAATGTCATTGTTCCTTTTGATATTAAATTGAGTGTAGCACTACTATTGTAAATTGCTCCGCCACTGCTTACCGCTATGTTATTTGTAAATGCTATATTTTGTCCGTCTATTGTCATTGTGGATTTGGAATTAGAAATTGCTCCGCCATTATATGCACTGTTGGAACTAAAGGTTATATCTGTTCCGCTTATTGTCATTGTGGAACCGTTATTATTATAAATTGCCCCGCCATATCTTGCACTATTGGAACTAAAGGTTATATTTGTTCCGCTTATTGTCATTGTGGAACCATTATTATTATAAATCGCTCCGCCATATCCTTTTGCCCTGTTGGAACTAAATAGCACTCCGCGTGTTATAGATGTTTTACCTTCATTGTATATCGCTCCACCACCATCACCCAGACTGTTACCGGTTGATTTATTATTTACAAATGTTGATGACTCTATTGTCAAATCTCCGGTATTCGTAACATAAAAAACTCCACCGTCTACATCAGAATATCCTTCATAATTTTGATTTCCTGTCGTGGAAGATCCATCTATTACATAATGCCCTTGTGCCAACACAACTCCCGACAACAACCAAATACTACAAACTACGGCCAAGACAAACATAAAATTTTTTTTCATTTTTTTCTCCTTTTTACTTAAAAATATATATTTTCTGATTTCCAACTATTATCTTTGTAAATGATAAATTTTATTGTTTTTAAAAGGAAAGATTTTTTTGATAGGCAAAATAAAAACGGCTGACTTGATTTGTAGAGCTAGAAACTTACAAAAACAAACAGCCGTAGCTCCTTGCCCCAAAAGGGCAAGGACCTTTCGAAATAATAAGTCTAGGTAATTAGTCTAAATTTATTATTTCTATGACGACTGTTTTTGGTTTCTAGCTCTTTTTGCTTTCACAAAAAAGTATCCTTTCGGATTCCAAAAACATTCAATATGTTATAAAACTTTTTAAAGTTTTATTGTTGTTAAACTACATACAGGTAACAACAAAAAAATAAACAATGTTTATTATCTGTATTCTGTTGCCAAATACTTCTTTACTTCTTTAATTATTTTGTCTGCTTGTATTACCAAAACTAAGTATATCATAATTTAATTATATATAACAATTAAAAAATTATGTTAAAATTTACAAAATTGCTAAATTATTATTTTTTTTGGTACAAGAAAATTAAATTTTATTAGTGTTTGGTTTCTTCCAAATATTTTTGATAACCTATTTTATTTAGTTTTTCGTCTTTATTTAAAATTTGTTCTTTCATTTCTTTTCTATAATTAACTAATTTTTCCGAAAGATTTTTATTATTAATTGAAAGAATTTCCATTGCAAGTATGGCTGCATTTTTTGCACCTGCTTTACCTATGGAAACACAAGCTACAGGTATTGAAGGTGGCATCTGTGCTATGGAAAACAGTGCATCCATTCCTGCAAGAGCTTTTCCTTCCATCGGGACACCTATTACGGGAAGTATTGTTTCTGAAGCAACTACTCCCGGAAGAGCTGCCGACATTCCTGCAACAGCTATAAACACTTTTGTACCTTTAGAAATTGCCTTATTTACACATTCTTTCACAAATTCCGATGTTCTGTGTGCAGATGCAATATTTACAGAATATTTTATTTCAAATTTATCAAAAATTTTTAAAGTTTCTGCTACTACCGGTAAATCGGAATCCGATCCCATTATAACTGCAACATCTATTTTGTTATCCATTTTAATGCCCTCTGTGCAATATCTTTTCTATAATGCATTTTATCAAACTTAACTTTTGGAATTACACTATAAACTTTATCTATCGCCGATTTTATATCATCTGCCATTGATGTTAAAACTAATACTCTTCCGCCGGATGTTAAAATATTTCCCGTTTCATCTTTCTTTGTTCCTGCATGAAATACTATTGCTTTGTTTTCTTTTATGGTATCAAGTCCATAAATTTTTATATTTTTTTCGTACTCTTCGGGATACCCTCCTGAAGCAAGAACAACACATACTGCCGATTTCTTAGACCATTTTATTTCTATTTTATCCAAAGTCCCTGCGATTACATTTTCTACAATATCAACCAAATCCGTTTCAAGTAACGGTAATATAACTTGTGTTTCAGGATCTCCAAATCTGCAATTAAATTCTAAAACATAAGGGTTACCGTTATCTACCATAAATCCTATATATAAAATACCTTTATAATCTATATTTTCTTTATGTAACCCGTTTATTATGTTGGGCATTATTTCTTGTTTAACTTTATTTAATAATTCTTGAGTTGCTATAGGTGCCGGTGCATAAGCTCCCATTCCGCCGGTATTTAAACCGGTATCTCCGTCGCCAACTCTTTTATGATCTTGTGCCGGAGGCATTATTGAAAAATGTTTTCCGTCAACAAAAACCAAAACTGAAGTTTCCTGTCCTTCTAACCATTCTTCAAAAATTATTGTATTGCCGGCGGTTCCAAAAGATTTGTCTTGCATAATTTCTTTAAGAGCTAAAAGTGCTTCCTGTCTGTTTTGGCACATTATAACACCTTTACCGGCGGCCAGACCGTCTGCTTTGACAACAATTTTTTTATTTTCGGGCCAAGAAGTTTCAAGAAAATTTTTAGCCGAATTAAAATCTTTAAATGTGTGATATTGAGCGGTCGGAATATTATATTTTTGCATAAAATCTTTTGCAAAACTTTTACTTGCTTCAAGCAAAGCTCCTCTTTTTGAAGGACCGAATATTTTTAATCCGTTTGCATTAAAAATATCAACTATTCCAAGTGCTAAAGGAACTTCAGGACCGACAAATGTATAATCAATTTTGTTTTCCGTTGCAAATTTCACAAGACCGTCAAAATCGTCAACTTTGATATTTATTATTTCTGCCTGATTGGAAATTCCTGCATTACCTAAAGTGCAATATATTTTTTCAACTTTTGGACTTTGTGCAAGTTTCCAAATAATAGCATGTTCTCTGCCACCGTTACCGATAACTAAAAATTTCATATTAGCCTCAAATTAAAATATATATTTATCAAAAATTTTTACTATAGCTACGAATAATACAAAAGAAATTAATAATGAAACAATCATCATATACCAATTATAAGCTAATATTGTTCTTATTTTAGATTTTTCATTGCTTCTTTGATTGGCATAGTTATATCGGATTTCTTTACTTAAATCGGCATATTCAACAAATTTAGGGCAAGAATCCTGTTCCTTCTTCCATTTACACTCTACCATACAAAAAACTTTACCTTCACCGTCATCATTTACACTGTTATCGCCTTGAAAAAGACAAGTAATACAATTTTTCATTTTATTACTCCATAAATAATTATTTTATATAATCTATTGCATTTTGAAATATTTGTTTTCCCCAACCATAAACCCCATCAAACCCTTCTCTTGCAGGATGTTGCAAAGCATAAATATATCTTTCCGGGTGAGGCATAAGCCCAAATACATTTCCTTTGTTATTGCATATACCGGCTATAGCATTTAATGAACCGTTTGGATCTTGCGGATATATTGCACTATTGCCGTTTTTATCACAATACCTAAATACAATTTGATTATTTTTTTCTATTTCATCAAGAATTTTTTTATCTGCAACAAATTTTCCTTCACCATGTGCAACAGGTAAAGATATTACATCCGGTAAATTGTCTGTCCATAAACATAAATTTCCGTTACTTATTTTTTGAGTTTTTAAATAAACCCATCTGCATTCAAATTTATTTGAATCGTTGTAAGATAAAGTTGAAATTTGTTCAAATTTTTCCGGTTTAGGTAAAAGTCCCATCTTTACAAGTACCTGAAATCCGTTACAAATACCTATTATCGGTTTGCCTGATAAAGCAAAATTTTTTACATTATCACCTAATTTGTATTTTATTTCATTTGATAAAATTTTTCCTGAAGCAATATCGTCTCCGTAAGAAAAACCGCCGGGTACCGCCAAAATATCATAAGATAAAATTTTATTTTTACTTGATATTAACTCATTTATATGAACTCTATCAACTGTTGCACCACAAAGTTCAAATGCTGATTTTAATTCATAATCACAATTTGTTCCTGCCGTTCTTATAATAATTACTTTTATTTTTTTCATTTTTGTTACCACTGCAAAGTTTTTTGCCATGCCTTTTGTAAATTTTTTATATTTTCTTTTATAGAAATTTTTGATTTTTCAGATTCTATTTTTAAAAATTTATCTTTTGAAACTTCACCTGTTTTTGATACAACAATATCTTTAAACATATTTTCAAATTTATCCGCATTTTCAGGGGAAACTTCTACAACAAATCTTGAATTACTTTCTGAAAATAATATTTCTGCCATCGTCATTTTCTCGTCGGTTTTTATGGAATCTGCATTTAAACGAACACCCTTATCTCCTGCAAATGCCATTTCCGAAATTGATGTTATAAGTCCGCCTTCTGAACAATCATGACAAGATTCCAATATTCCTTCATTTATTGCATTAAATATCGTTTTCATTATTTTTTTAGAAACATTTACATCCAAATCGGGAACTATTCCGTTTTTAAAGTTTTTAACTTTTGAATAAACAGATGCACCTAATTCATTTTTTGTTATACCTATAACATAAATCAAATTACCGATTGCTTTTAAGTCCATCGTAATTGTTTTGTTAACATCTTCTATAACAGACATAGAAGAAACTAAAAATGCAGGGGGGATAGAATATGTTTTTCCGTCAATAGTGTATTCGTTATATAAACTGTCTTTACCTGATATGAAAGGAACACCATATTGCAAAGATAAATCGTAAGCTGCTTGCGAAGCTCTAACCAAACTGCCTAAAATTTCAGGTTTGTTTGGATTTCCCCAACAGAAATTATCAAGTAATGAAATTTTTTCGGGATCTGCACCTACACAAACTGCATTTCTCATTGCCTCTTCTATTGACGAAGCTGTCATTTTATAAGTATCAATTTTTCCGTATTCAGGATTTATGCCATTGGATAAAACGATACCTTTTTTTGTTCCTTTAACTACGGTATATGGCCAAATAACTGCTGCATCTTGCGGTCCTGAATTTTCTATAGAACTTCCCTGTAAAGGTTTTATTACTGTTTGTCCTTGAACTTCATGATCGTATTGTCTGATTATCCAATCTCTTGAACAAACATTTATATCAGATAAAACTTTTTTAATATCATCTTGTAATATTTTTGCCGATACTTTTATGGAAGATTGTTTTTTTGTTTTTCTTTCTTTCCAAACGGCTTTCATTGTCGGTTTAGGAACTCTGCCGTGTAAGAAAGACATTTCCATATCAGCAACAATTTCTTTACCGTACTTCAACAAAAGTTTTCCGTCATTTGTAAATTTTCCGATAAATGTTGCTTCAACATTTTCTTTTTTGAATATATTAAGAATTTTATTTTTGTTTTTTGGAGGAACCGCAAACACCATTCTTTCCTGAGCTTCGGAAATCCAAATTTCCCAAGGAGCAAGACCTTTATATTTTAAAGGAACTTTTTCCAGTTCTACAACAACACCTGTTTCCTCTCCGAGTTCTCCAACCGCACTTGAAAGTCCGCCTGCTCCACAATCCGTTACGGCTCTGTATAAATTAAGATCTCTTGCTTTAAGCATAGTATCCAAAACTTTTTTCTCAACGATAGGATTACCTATTTGAACCGCACTTACATCAGATTCTTTATCAAGTTCCACCGAAGAAAAAGTAGCTCCGTGAATTCCGTCTCTGCCGGTTCTTCCGCCTACAACCAAAACTAAATCGCCCGGCTTAACTTTTTTTTCGCATTTATTCTTGGGAATAATTCCCATAGTTCCGCAGTATACCAGCGGATTAGCCATGTATCCTTTATCAAAAAAGACACCACCGTTAACAGTAGGAATTCCCATTCTGTTTCCATAATCTCTAACTCCTGAAACTACTCCTTTTGCTATTCTTTTCGGATGATGCATTCCTTCAGGAACTTCACTTGACTTTGTATCGGGAAGACCAAAACAAAAAACATCCGTATTTGCTAAAGGTTTTGCTCCAAGACCTACACCTAAAATATCTCTAATAACTCCACCGATACCGGTTGCAGAACCTCCATAAGGTTCAAGTGCCGACGGATGATTATGAGTTTCTACTTTAAAAGCAACACCGTTTGTTTTATCAAAATCAATTACTCCCGCATTATCTTTAAATACGGAAATACACCAATCTTTGTTTAATTTCATTGTTGCATTAAAAATAGTTTCTTTCAAAAGATTTTTATATTTTATAACTTTTGTTTTACCGTCTTTTTCTTCGGTATACTCAATGTTACCCGTAAGAGTTTTATGTTTACAATGCTCACTCCAAGTTTGAGCAATTGTTTCCAGTTCCACATCTGTCGGATTTCTTTTAATATTACAAAAATATTTTTGAACTTCCTTCATTTCTACGAGAGAAAGAGAAAGAACACTTTTTCTGCTCAACTCTATTAATTCTTTGTCATTTAAAGTTAAAATTTCTATTATTTTTGCTTTCATTTTATTAGATATTCCCGGATTAAATTATTTGCCAATAAACCTATAGCCATTTAAAGACTATTAGTCATATTCTATATTTTTTATTATGTAAATTCAATACATATTTTTAGATTGTGAATTTTGTTTTGTAAAAATTTGTTAATAAATTTTACGGAAGTGTAAAAATTGAATTTTATGAATTTTTTTTTAAATTTATTGATTAAATTAAAAACTACTTATATTTTTAATTTTTCTTTTAATCATTTAAATACCGAATAATTAAATGTATTTTTTGTATTTTTTTCTTTGGTATGGATTTTTTATATAAAAATATGCTACCCTATTGTTCTTCTCAATAGTCCGATATGTATTGAACTTCAACATGGTATTGACTTTTATTTGGTTTTTATATAAAATATTGCGAAGTTATAGTACGAACGGACAGTTGTTCTCTTTCTTTTGAGGGGGTGTCGCATAGCGGTCTAGTGCAGCAGACTGTAAATCTGCCGGACTTTGTCCTTCGGTGGTTCAAATCCATCCGCCCCCATTT
>ONUQ01000127.1 GCA_900321055.1 uncultured Elusimicrobia bacterium | reverse complement strand
TTTGCTTTGCGAATGTCATCGTTAACAGCCAGTTTATAGAGGGTACCATATATTCTTTCATTCTCTTTATTAATACCGTAACTACCATATAAAACATTCAATATGAATATAAATTTTATATAATCATTATAAGCAGAACGAAGATCTTTGTCCGCTAAAAAACAGTTATCATATGCTAATCTGTATGTAGAAACCAAACAAGTACCGCCTTCAGGTGCTATTCCCTCATAATCTATAAGTTTTATCTCAAAAGTACCTTTACTTTTATCTTCTCTTACCATTATATTTGCCGGTTTTAAATCAAAGTTATATAATTTTTTATTTTCTAAATTCTGCTGTATATTTAATACTTCTTTTATTATTTTGATACTTTGGTCATATTTAACCTTGTTTTTTGTAAGAAAATCATGCAAATCCATAAATCCATCTTTTATCAGATTTTTACTGACAATAACTTTATGTTTTTTATTTTCAAAATTTTTATTAAAAAGACGATAATATTCATTAATATTACCTTTTAAATTTTGATTTTATTTTATTATAAGCATCATATTCATTTTTTAAACTTCTACTTTCAACACCAAAATCTTTAATTTTAAAAAAATGATTATTATAGATAAGAAACTTAGTATTTGTCTTGTTTTTATCACCATAATTGACCACACTAAATTTCTTTATAAAATAATAATTATCTCCTTTTTTAAGTATAGAGAACAAATTAGAAAAGAAATATTCCTTTAGTTTTTCTTCCTGCTCGGCAGACAGATTGTTGTTTTCATATTCTATTCCTGATTTAATAAACTCTAAAATAGCCTTGTTTAATGCAACATGAACAAAAAAATCTTCTAAATCTATATTGTTATTTGTTTTAAATTTATCTAACCAGTCTATATTATTAATATAAAAACCGGATATGGTATTTGTATTATCATATACCATACTTTCTTTTGTGAAATCTAAATAAACATTTTTTATTTTTTCTTTATCTTTAATTTCAATCTTTCCATTTTTTATCCATATTAATTCTGTTGGCTGATAATAGGTTTTGTTAAGTTTGTTAAGATTGTTAAGATTTTTTAATTCTTCAAAGGTACAAACAACATTATAATTAAGTTTCTTTAATGTTTTTTTACCATTAGTGTTTATATTTTTGTCATTTTGTTTTTCTGGTAAACGATTATTTTTTATCCTGTTAATAAGTTCTTTTTGTTCCTTTAAATTATTCATATCATTATTAATGTTTATCACTTTTTTACCGGTAGATTTATTATTTATTCCTGTCTCAAGTAACTCTTTTATCTCGTTTAACTTTATTGAATTAATATCAATTACAGGATTATTTCTTGCATTTTCCAATACATTATTTATATTATCTATATATTTTTTTAAACTATCTTTTAAATTTTGTTCTATATCATCTATACAATTTAATGCTCTTATTATTTTAATTGTATCTTGTATACTAATATATTGATTATTTCTTTTTAATATATTGTTTATCATAGTAATCAGTGATTTTACTTTTTTGTTGTTTAAAACAATATTTTGTTTTTCCTGTTTAATATCTTTATTTCTATTATTGTTTTCTATTTCTATATTATTATCTTTTATATTATGTGTTTCTTTATTTTTTTGTTGATTAATATCTCTTTCTTGCTTATTATCATTGACATGTTCAACTAATAAACCGGTATCTTCCTTTTGATTAGAAATATTTTAATTCTTCTGTTCCTCTAATTCTTCACTGACTATCTTTTTTATCTCTTTTATTTTTTCTTTGGACAATTCAACTTTATCATCTTTGATTAAATCTTTTTGATATTTTAAATATTGTATAAACTCATAAAACTTATTATATAATTCAGAGTATTTACCTTCTATACTAAATATATCAATCATCAAGTAAAATAAAAAATCATCTATAACCTTTGATTGTTCTTTGTTTAGAATAATATTATCACCTGTTGTTACCACATTGTTATCAGAGAATAAATTTAAAAATTTTTCTAACTTTTCTCTATAATCTTCTAGTCTTTTTCTTTTCTTTCTCTTCATTAACTTTTTGGCTTATATCTATATTGTTTACTACTTTATTTATAATGCTTATTTTATTTTTCTCAATCTCTTTTTTTATATTATTCGTTTCTTTTTTATTATTAATCTTTTTTATATTTATATTTATATTTTCATTTACTTTTATACCTTTTGCCGATTTATCTGTATCTGATATTTTTTTATTTATATTATCTTTTCCCTTTATTCTGTTAACTTTAATATCATTTGCTTTTTTTATTATATTATTATCTTTATTGTTTATATTTATTTTATTTTTTAAATCATTATGTTTGACATTTTTGGGCTCCCTAATGTTTTCACCAATATTCTTACCGTTATTACCAACTTGACTATTTTTAGGTTTAATATTGTTTTGATTGTTCTGATTATATTTTTTTAATTCTGTATCTGCTATATTTTTTATAAATGATACTCTGAAAGCGGGCAAGCTAATTATAGTCTCGTCTCTTTTAATCTCTTGTTCTAACCAACCAACAAAATCTTTTAAAGATTTCATATCTATTACTTCATTATTCTTTTGTAAATAAACTTTCAATAAATCTTTTATTTGTTTTATTTCTCTCTTCTTAAAAAATACTACCAGAACTGATTTGTTTTTTAATAGGGATAATTGTTCATTTATTAAGTTATTCACAGATTTTAATTGTTTTATATAATTATCATTATTTTGATTATTTGAATTTTCTATTTTATCGTTTTTTATGTTCCGGTTATTATATTCGTCTTTAGAATTAGACTGATTTTTATTTACTTCATTCTTTTTGTTAACTTCATTAATATTTTGATTTATATCAACATTATGATCTTTGTTTTTTACAACACTTGTTTTATTCTCAACTTTTTTATCGTTTTTTTCTATATTATTTATTATTCTTTTATCATTAATCTTTTTTATTTCTTTATGTTCTTTTTGTTTTAAATTTCTGTTTATATTTCCGTGCCCCGCTACTTTTTTCGTTATTTTTTTATTATTAATATTTTTTATTTGTTGTTTCATACTTGGAATATCAAGTTCATTTGTTCTAACCCATTCAGCATCCGTCATTCCATATTTTTTATAATGATTTTTTACTTTTATTTTAACGGGTTCTGTTAACTTCTCTTTATATTTAAAACTTTTTTTCTTTCTTGTTATTCCCCCGTCTTTTGTATATACTATATCAACATAAGTAACTCCAACTTTATCATAAAATGTAGCATCTACAATATTTATATCTTTTTTATATCCGCCTGCTCCCGTTATCTTTTCCATATTTTTGTTGCTCAGTATTCTTATGTTCGCTTGTCCGCTTTTTACCGCTTCTTTCAATCCTTCACTTGCACTTAATACTGTTATTTTCCCGTCTTTTGTTTTATATCTTACCTGTTCACCGCTTTGTAATGTTACCGACATACCGTTTAATAGTAATTTTGTTGCATATATTATTTCTTTCCCGCCATTCACATTCGGATCTGATATACTATATTTCTCGGTCCCTAATTTCGTTACTGTTATGTAATGATTCTTGTTTACCCATACTATTGCACTTTCTCCTTCTTTCAAGTTTTCCATTAATGTATTTGCATCCGTTTCATATCCTTCTGCTTTATATCCTTCTTCAACCATTACTTTTTTCATTGTAGACATACTTGTCTTTATGCTTGTGTTTCCGCCATTTATATTCTTTTCATTGTTTTTTACAAACATTCCCGTACTTATTTCCGTTAACATTGTTTGTATTGCTATCTGCCATATACTCTGTGCATTTATTACCGCTTGTAATGATTTTACTGCACAGTTTACTATTAATCCTCCGTTTTTTAAAAATTTATTCAACAACCCTATTACTTTATTTTTATAACTTTCTTCTTTCCCTTCTAATGCTTTGTCTAAATCTTCTTCTTTGAAATCTCCTTCCGTCTCTTCTATTAATTTTTCTACTACTCCTTTCTTCTTTTCTTCTATGTTGCTACCTTTAAATATCTCTCTTATAAATGCCATTATAAAACTAAATATATCAAAAAAACTTACCTGCCATTCACTCCATTTCGTATTGTTCCTGTGTCTCAGTTCATATTCTATAAACATTCTTAAATATGCATTACTTATTACATCATCTTTAAATTCTGTCCCGTCCATAAACAATTTATTTATCAGACTATAATTTATATGTAAAAATTCTTTCTCTCCTCTCTCTGCTTTTTTTACTTTTACTTCCGCAAATTCATTTTCTCCTAATTCTTTATCCGATGTTCCTATTTCTTCTTCTTTAAATCCCAACTCTATAAATTTATCTTTTATCTTATTTTTTATTTCTTCGGATACTCCGTCTGATTCCGTAATTTTATTTATTGTTATCTGTTCTTTTATTTCTTTGGCTCTTTTATTGTTCAAAAAATTAATTTGACTGTTTTTAAATATTACTGTCATCCATGAAAATACTGCTCCTATTGCAGATATACTCTCTCCTACTATCATTGCTACCACAGGAAAACTTCCCGTTAATATACTTATCGGTATTAATGCCAATGTTATTATTGATAATCCTACTGATATTATCACTGTTTTTTGTATCGTTTCTTTTACACTTTTTACATTACGGATTTCTGCATCCCTTTGTTCTTATCTGCTTTTATTTCTTCCTCTATTACTTTATTCCCTTCATATCTGTATTTCTTATCGTTTATTATTATTTCTTTTTCTGATGCCATTTCTACTCTTATTTCCGGTTGTTCATTTGCACTTTGTTCCTTGTTAAATTCTATAACCAATTCTTTAATACTTTTTTCAAATCCTGTTTTTGATATTTGTTTTTTTCTGCCACTTTAAAAAGCTCTAATATTTTCTCTGTGTTTGGCATACTTGATGTTAACAGTGTTGATAATGCCTGAAATGATATTTTTGTCTGCTCTTTGGCTATTTCGTAATATGTCTTTTGTGCTTCTTTTACTCCTGTTGTTACATTTGGTGTTATTATTATATTTGTTATTCCCTCTTTCGATAACATCTTTGACAACTCTTGGGTATGAAATCCTCCAGTTACCGTTATGTATATATCTTTGGCTTCCTTTAACGAATTCATACTCTTTTGTATTTCCGTTTCTCCCTTTACTTCCTCTCCTATCTTCTTTGAATTCAATATTTCTTTCATGTTTTCCATAAAATATTCGTTTCTTGCCATGTTTATTTTATAGAATTCATCCGATATTTTTTCATACTCCTCTAATGCTACTATTTCTCTGTTATCTATATATTTTACCCATACATTTTTAAACTTTTCTATATTTTTATTGTAATATTTGCAGTCGTTTGCCGTTATCTTTCCGCTTAAATACTCTTCATAATATTTAATAAAATTACTTAAAAATATTACTTCCTGTTCTACTTTGTTTATTGAAAATCTGTCGTTTAGTTCATCTTTAAAATTTTGTTCTTCTTTTACTAATTCCAACGGATTTATTGCTTGGCTTAACTCCATGTATTCAAACAATTTCTCTAATTCTTTATAGTTCTTAGTCAAATTCATATCATATTGTCTCGATAGTCTTATTAAATAACCGTACAATTTATCCGTCTGTTTAAAATTATTTGTCATACTTAATAACTTGCTGTATACTCCGTATGGCACATTTTCTTTTATATTCAATACGAATTTCTGTAACTCACGGGTTGCTCTTTTCGTATCTATCTCCTTTTGCTTATCCAACAATTCCATATACATTGACAGATTTTCATATGCTCCTGTATCTATTGCTAATTCTTTGGCATATTTTTCCAGCTTTGCAAAATATTTCTTTGCTGTTTCTTTCCCGCTTACATACTCTTTTGATAATTTTTCTATCTTCTTTTGTTGCTTGTTATAATATTTCTTTTGTAATTCCTTTACCGTTTCTTTTATCGCTTCTATATGCATTGCTACTGTCTCTTGGTTTTCTATTATTGTTCCCAATCTTTTTAAATTGTCTAAATATTCTTCTTTCTTCTCTAATCCTTTTATTATCTCCGCTTTATTCTCCTTTGCTGAATAATATTCCGCTCCCGTTAATCTTCCCGCCTTTAACAGTGTTTCTATTACCTCATCTTTTACTTTTTTATCTTTTATTACCGTTAACCATTTTGTACTTACTTCTCCATAAGCTCCTTCTACATATACTCTCTTTACTCCGTATTTCTCGTCAAATACTTTTATTATATTGCTTATATTCTTTTGCACTTCGGCATGATTATGTAAATCTTGTATATTTATAACTACACTATCACTTCCCTCATATTTTCCCGCTGTTATCTTTCCATAACTATACGGTACATCTAAATCTTCAAATACCTGTTTAAATTGTTCCGTTGTTCTTTCCGACTCCATCACTCCTGCTATTGCTTGTCCGTATACTCCCGTTAACAATAAACTGTTCACTACTATTATTGCTATTATCTTTATTCCGTTTAATCTTTCTATCCATTCCTTTAATCCTAACAATTTTCCTTTGCCTACCAACTTCTTTGCCAATTCTTTTACTGCCTTCATCTTTCTCTCCCCGTTCTTATGTTTTTACACATAAAAACAACTCAGCTTATATATCATATATAAGCTGAGCTACTTTTTTTTATTTTTGTATGTTTATGTTATTTTTTATTATGTTATTATCACCAACATTCTTCATCCTTGATAGTAATATCGCTAATAATAACATCATTAAATATATAATATTTTTTCCCTTCCTGTCTGAATTACAATTCATATCTTTTAAATATTCAATATATTTTGTTCCTCTTAGCCTTCCTGCACTACTTAAATCTTTTATATCTTCATTCTCTATCTCTTCACTTATTACCGCTATATCCGCTACTATAAAATGCCCTATAGATGCTTTTGATGCATTTTCTTCGTTTTCACTTCTTTCTTACCCGTCTTCTTTTGTTTCGTCTTTTGATATTAATTCCGACTCTCTTGTATCGTTTATTTCTTTCGTACCATCTGTATCCACAAACAACTTTGTAATTACTTTTACCGAAAATGTTGATACACTAAATATTTGCGAAAATGCTACCGTTGCTGATTCCTCTACCGCTTCCTCAACACTTCCTTTCTGCCCTTCAAAATTTAACAAATTTATTGATCCGAATAAAACAAAAACAGCTACAATACAAGACAGTATCTTGCTTCTTATAAAACTATTAAAAATAGTAAAAAATTTGTTGTTTTCCATAAAATTATTATCCAAACGATTGACCGTTATATAAAAACCACATAGAAAATGTCAAGTAGCAGACAGACAAGTGTAATTGTATTGTTTATTATAAAGATATAGTTATTTTTACTTTTATCATAATTTTGTATTATAAATTATCTGAATTTCCACTACTATAGTCTTTAAATTATAATTATAAAATTGTTTAATATTTTTTTATTTAAATAAAAATTGCATAGAATTTTTAAAAAATATATCATTATAATATGATGCAATTAGAATATTAAATTAAGGAGAGTTACAAGATGAAGATTTATCTAAATGGCAAATTTGTAGAAAAAGAAGAAGCTGTAGTTTCTGTTTTTGATCATGGTGTTCTTTACGGAGACGGAGTATTTGAAGGAATAAGAGCATATAACGGAAGAGTTTTTAGATGTAAAGAACATATTGACAGACTTTTTGATAGTGCAAAAGCTATAGCATTAGATATTGGTATGACAAAGGAAGAAATGACAACGGCTTTGTTAGATACATTGGAAATAAATAATTTAGAGGATGCTTATATAAGACTCGTTGTAACAAGAGGAGTAGGAGATTTAGGCTTAGATCCTGCAAACTGTGAAAAACCAACAGTATTTATTATTGCAGATAAGATTTCTTTATATCCTGATACTTTATATCAAAATGGTTTGGAGGTTATTACAGTATCAACCAGAAGAAATTCTCCCGATGCTTTAAGCCCAAACATTAAATCATTGAATTATTTAAATAACATAATGGCAAAAATGGAAGCAAAACGAGCAGGAGTTTTAGAAGCAATTATGTTAAACAGAGAAGGATATGTTGTTGAATGTAGCGGAGATAATGTTTTTATAATAAAAAATGGTATAGTGTTTACTCCTCCGGCATCAGCAGGAGCATTAAAAGGTGTTACCAGAAATACATCAATAGAACTTTTAAAAAACAAATTAAAACTGGAAGTAAGAGAAACTTTAATTTCAACTTATGATGTATACACGGCAGATGAATGCTTTTTAACTGGAACGGCAGCAGAAGCAATTCCTGTTGTTAAGGTGGACGGAAGAGTAATAGGAAACGGGAAACCGGGTGAAGTTTTTGCAAAACTTTTAAAAGAATTTAGAGTTTTAACAACTTCAACGGGAGAACCGATAAAAAGAAAATAATTCCTTATTTGACATTTAATGTGGAAACCGTTAAGGTATGTTTTATATTTTATAATATTTATTATTATATTTTCTGTTACATATGTTTTCAGAGAATATTATTATGTTCCTTTTATTCAACAATCAATCAGCAAAGTTACTGATTCTAAATTAAAATTTAGAACTTTTTCGTTAGAGTCTCCTTTTAATTTAGTTTTGTACGATGTTGTTTACAATGATGAAGTTTTTGTAGATATAGCAAAATTTGGATTTGAGCCGTTTGTGTTTTTTAAAAATTTATCAACACCGCTCAAATCCATTTCTGCTGTAAAAATAAATAAAGTAACTTATATTCATAAACAAAAAAATCATTATGTTCCTACAAAAAAGCAACAAAGAGCTTTTCAAAGAATAAAATTCAAAATTTTACAATTAATTTTTTCTTTATTCAATGTGAATTGCAATATTAACAAAATTCAAGTTTTATACAACGACAAACTGATAAATTCTAAGAATATAAACATTGATTTAAACAAAGAAATTGATATTTATGGTAACATTATTTATTCCAATCAAACAATTCATACAAAAGGCAATATAAAATACGAAAGCGATTTTATTACAACGGACTTTTATACGGAAATAGAAGGTTCCATAAAAACAAAATTTGATTTATTGGGAACTTATAACTTACTTGATAACTCTTTTGAATATAATATTAATACGAAAGAATTAATTATCAACAGATTGTATTTGGGAAATATAAAGACAAACATAAAAAAAGATTCTACAACATTTATCATAAATTCTAACGGTGATAACATCAAAGTTTTTTTTAAATCAAAAGATTTTGATTTTAATAATTATTTCTCTACAGGAACGATAAAATTAAGAGATGTCAGCGATATATTAAACACTAAAATAGATTACACTGCAACAAAGACGAAGGGGTTGTTAAATTTAACAATTGATGCTAAAGATACTTTTATTTTTGGGAGTAAATTTGGTGATTTTAATTTAACGGCAAATAATCAAGCCGGCATATACAATATTCATGGTTATCACAATTCCGGTAACAGTTTCAAAACCACAATAAGTAATAAAGATAGTTATTACAATTTAGACATATACAATAATAACAACAAAATCGGTAATATATATGGAAATTATAAAAAAGGTGAAATTGCAATAAATCTTAAAAATATACCGATAAACAAAATCCCTTTTACTGAAAATTTCGGTAACATAGTACATGGAAAGTTATCTATGTATGGTAAAATAGGCACAAAATCAGGAACTATTTATTTAATCGGTAATCACTTTGCTTCAAAAAAAATCAAAGGCTTTGATATTTTAGGAAAAGTTTATAAAAAAAATTATATATGGTTTGCCAATATAAATACAACAAATAAAAAAATTGTTATGGATGCTTTTTATGAAGATAAAAAGAACAATGAATTAAATGTTTATTATAATGCGGTTGATGCACCCAGCTTTTTAAAAGTATTAGGTATCAAAAAACCGCAATTATCCGGAAAAATCACCGGCAAAATTAAATATACAGGCAACGATTTTACAACACTTATTGACATGCATTTAAAACAAGGAACTTTATTTGAAAACAAATTTAATACTTTTGATATATGCGGGCAATATTCAAACAATCAAATTATTATTTCAACTTTTAGTTTTAGCGGACCGCAAACTAAAATAAAAATTAACTCCCTTATAGATTTTTCAAGTAAAAATTCTAATTCTTATCTTAATGCAAATATTAATAATTTTAAAGTTAACGGAATAAATTTAAATTGCAATTTAAGTATTAAAGAACAGCTTAAAGCAAATAATGAAATTATCGGAAACTTGTCTGTAAGCAAATTAGAATTAGGAGAAATTAAACTTAACTATGATTCATCATTGTCATTATCTAAAAATAAAATCAAACTATATGATTTGAAAAATGATAACGGTTTATCGGGAGAAATCACCTATGATTTTACTACAAAAAAGATTTTTTCTTTTATAGAAAATGTTAATTCAAAATTATCTAAACATAATTCTAAAATAAAAGGCAGATTAAATTCCAAAACAACAATTTCAGGAACAATAAAAGAACCTGAAATTGTTTCTGTTATTAAAATAAAAAACGGACTATATAACTCTTTACTGTTTAATTTAGATACAAAAACAGAATATAAAAAAGGAAAGGTGTTTTTAAAAAATTTTAAAATTATTACAAGAGATGATACAAAAAGCACATTAACGGGTTCAGGAATTTTAGATAAAGAAAAAACAAATATTAAAATAAAATTTAATAATATTTCAGAAAAAACAGTAAATAAATATGTAGGTTTTATAACCCCGTTTAAAGGTATTTTTTACGGTGACGGGAAAGTAACAGGTAAACTTAATAATTTAAAATACATATTAAACCTTTATGCTGACACGATATTTGTAAAATCATTAAAATTTAATTCTTTTGCTTCAAAATTTATGGCACAAAACAAAGTTATGTCTATAGAAAATGCAAAAGTAAAAATATCTGACAGTGAACTACAAATATTATCTGCAAACTTTGATGTAAAAACATTAAAGTACAATTCTAAATTTAAATTTGTTAACACACATTTAGGACCGTTTGATATTTTTGGAAATATAAATATTGACGGAGCAATGATAAAACAAGATAAAGCATATACATATAAAGGAAATATAAAATTTATAAATTTGTGGCTTAACGAGGAAAAATTGAATGCACTGGTTTTAAATTATTCCGTTATTGATAAAAAATTCAAATTTAAAACGGACAAAGAAAGTGAACTTAAATTTTCAGGAAACATATTATTAGATAAATATCCTAACATCGTTTTTGAAAAGTTTTTATTAGAGTATGATAAACAATATTGTAAATTTGACGGTTCAATATTTTCTGACAAACTAGATATAAAAATGACCGGTAAACAATTAGATTTATCGGTACTAACCGGGTTACTTAATTTTCCTTTAGACATTAAAGGTGCATTAGATTTTAATTTAAACGGAAAAGGTTCAATATCAAACCCAAAAATAAATTTATCAATGAATTCGTCAAACGGTTCAATGTACAATGTTCCGTTTGATTTATGCAACATAAAAATAGATATTAATGATAATAATGTTAATATTGATAAATTCAGTATAAAAAAATCAGGCAAGTATAATTTTATAATGGATGGTTTTTTCCCTTTTTGGTTAGACTCTAATTTAAAAGAAAAATTAATGAAAGAGAAATTAAATATAAATTATATGTTAGAAGATAATAGTTTGTATATTCTTAAAAACTTATCTCAAAATAGTATAACCTCTAAAAAAGGGACATTTAAAATAGACGGTAAACTTACAGGTTCAAGACAAAACATTTTAAGTACCGGAGAACTTAGTTTAGAAGGAACAAATATAAAAACAAATTCTTATATATCTAAAATGAAAGATTTAAAAATTGATATTTTGTGGACGGATAATTTATTCACAATAAAAAGAGCAATCGCAAAAGTAGGTTCCGGAATTTTAGAAGCTACAGGTTCGGTTAAAATGCAAAATTTTAAACCCGAATTTTATAACTTAAATATGTTTACTAATAAAAAAGGAATTCCTTTGATTTTTAAAGAATTGCCTATTCCGACTTCCGGAGTGTTTAACATTGAGGTCGGCAATCTTGTAAACTTTTCTAAAGGTGTTCCAATATTTAATTTTAAATTGTATGGTAATGCAAAAGAGCCAAAACTTACCGGAACAGCAGAATTGGAAAATACGACATTCTGCTTTCCTTCGCCAGTGAATAATTCATCCAGTGAAATTTTTGATTTTTTTTACGATTTATTTCAGAATCTATATATAGATATAGATTTAAAAAGTGCCACAAATACAAAATATGAAAATTCACTTGTAAATGCAGAACTGAAAGGTGACCTAAATTTGAAAGGAACCATTGATGAGCTTTGTGCTAACGGAATAATGATTTCTAATTCAGGTTTATTTTCCTATTTAGGAAACGATTTTACAATTATAAATTCAAAAATAGAAATAATAAATAATGAACTTTTTATAACGGCAGAAGGAGAATCTGAAGTTTATAGCACAGGAGACAGCACCGCGGAAATTATAAAAGTTTATGTTGACAGATCAAATATAAACAACATTAAATTAAGATTTGCTTCTAAGACCGATCCTACATTAGATTCTCAAAAAGCACTTGCCCGACTTACAAAAACAGATCCTTCCAAAACATCTACTTTAGATACCAGTACAGACTTTTTAGTTAAACAACAGGCAATAAGAATGTTCAGTTCTAATATTGCTACACCTCTTGCAAATTCTTTTCTAAAAAAAACAGGTCTGTTTGACAATTTTAGACTTGGATTTGTAAATCAGGATACATTACAAATAAGCTCTAAAGAAGAAGCCTCTATGGCAGAACTTTTGTATGGAATGAAATATTCCGTAGAAAAAAATCTTAATAAATTATTGCAGGTCGGCTATTCCGTAACATTTGACAAAATTAGAAAAACAATAGACTTAAAACAAGCAGTAGAATTATCATTTAAACTAAATAGAAATTTGTTCTTAAAAGGAAGTTACGGATTAAAAGCCGATAATCAAGACTATGAACCCGATAAAAGATTAGTGCTGGAACAAAGAATAAGGTTTTAAATTATGCTCGGATTATATATTCATATCCCATTTTGTAAAAGAAAATGTTTTTATTGTGACTTTGTTTCTATTGAATATCTTGAAGAACTTGCGGATAATTATCTTAAAGCATTACAAATAGAATCTTTAAAATATAAAAACGAAAAAATAGATACAATTTATATCGGCGGGGGAACTCCTTCTGTATTATCTGTTGTTCAATTAGAAAAATTAATATCTCTTATAAAATTAAATTTTGACATTTCTAATATACAAGAATACACTATAGAACTTAATCCCGAATCTACAACAAAAGAGAAATTGGAATTTTTATACAATTCAAATATCTCACGAATAAGTTTTGGATTACAAAGTATTTTTAATGACAATTTAAATATTTTGGGCAGGTTGCACAATTATGAAAAATTTAAAAGTGTATATTATTGTGCAAAAGAAGTCGGTTTCAATAACATAAACATAGATTTAATGTATGGAATACCCAATCAAAATTTACAAAAATGGGCTGACACTTTAAAAGAAGTTATTAATTTAGATAGTCAACATATATCTTTATATCCGCTTACAATAGAAAAAAACACATTATTTTATGAAAAAAATATAGAACCTGATACGGATTTACAAGCTAAAATGTATAATTTAGCTTGTACAACATTGAAAAAAAACAATTTCCAACATTATGAAATTTCTAATTGGGCTAAGGAAAACAAATATTCAAGACATAATAAATTATATTGGCAAAATCAAAAATATATAGGTTTGGGAACAAGTGCAGCTTCATATTATAACAGATACAGATATAAAAATAATACTAATGTCATACAATACATTGAAAATTTATTTAACAAAAAAAATATTGTAACAGAAAAAGAGTATATTACGGACGAACTATACAAAGAAGAAAAGATAATGTTAGGATTGAGACTAAATGAAGGTGTGGATTTAAAATATTTCAAAGACAAGAAAGATGTTTTAGATAAATATATTATGGATAAAATGTTAGTGGTTATAAACAATAAAGTTAAATTTACGGAACAGGCATTATTTATTTCTAATACAATAATTTCTGACTTATTATAATATTTTTATAACACTTAAAATTATAATCTGTTCATGTTTATGGAAGATTAGAGGAATTGAATACAAACAATAAAATTTTATTCTTTTAGATTTTTTATAAAAAATACATTACTCTCTCTTACTTAATATTATTTCTTATATTTTGTCATTTTGTATAAACTGTTTCCGTTTATAACTAAATAAAACTTTGATTATTTAATATATTTTTTTTTAAAAACACATATATTAAAAATTTATATTAAATTTGAATTGATATTTATTTCATTTTTCAATATAATCTTGTGATATGAATAAAGACAAATCAATTTTTATTTCAGCAGGTGATATATCGGGAGATATTCATGCTGCAAATTTAATAAAGGCTATTAAAAAAAACAGTGTTTACAAAATCTATGCTATCGGCGGAAATCAGTTAAAAGCCATAGCAGATGAATTTATTGAAGATATTGTAAATATTAATGGTTTTGGTTTTTTACCGATTAAGCAAATTTTTTATTTAAAGAACATTTTTAAAATTGTGAAAAATTGTTTAATAAACAATAAAACAGATAAGGTAATATTAGTTGATTACTATGGTTTCAACATACATCTTGCAAAACTTGCAAACAGTTTAAATATTCCCGTATATTATTTTGTTACTCCGCAAGTTTGGGCTTCAAGAAAATATAGAATAAAAAATATTGCAAAATATGTAAAAATAGCATTTCCCATTCTTCCTTTTGAAAAACAAATGTATGAACAAGAAAATGTAAAATGTTTTTTTGAGGGAAATCCGTTAATTGATAATGTTCCTGATGTTTTAAAAAATAAAGAAAAAAATAAAAATACCGTTATCGGACTTTTTGCAGGTAGCAGAAAAAGCACAATAAAAAGACATTTGCCGATAATTTTAGATACCGTAAAAATTTTAAAAAAACAAAACAATAATATGAAATTTGTTTTGTTTACACTTGATAAAAACGAACTAAACATTCCTGATTATATAGAAATAAAAGACGGAAATAATTTTGAGGAAAGGAGTAAACCGGATATAGCTTTATGTCCTTCGGGAACCGTAAGTTTAGAGAATGCTTTATTGGGAATTCCCATGATTGTAATGTACAAATTATCATGGATAAACTATCTTATAGCAAGACTGATAGTAAAAGTAAAATATATAACACTTGTAAATATTTTATTGAATAAAGAACTTATTCCCGAATGTATTCAACATAAAGCAACAAGCAAAATTTTATCACACGAAATTATAAATATGTTAGAAGAAAAAAAATATAATTCCGTTAGAAATGAATTATTGAAGTTTAGAGAACAATTAGGACCGTCAGGTGTTTATGAAAGAGTTGCAAAAAGAATATTGGAGGACAAATAATGGATTATAAACGATTTATAAAATATGCAATGCCGTATAAAATAAGATTTGTATGGTCTATGGTATGTATGGGAATATATTCCGCTGTTGCGGCTTTGCTGGTATATTTATCAAAAAGCATAATGGATGGAGTTTTTGTAGGAAAAGATATAAAAATATTGGCTTTATTAGTTATCAGTATGCCGATAATATATGCTATAAAAGGTCTTGCAGACTATGGCAGATGTTATTTTTTAAACTATGTAGCACAAAATGCCATTAAAGATTTAAGACAAGATTTGTGTGTTAAATTATTATCTCTATCTCATGATTTTTATGTAAAAAACACATCATCAAAAATTATGTCCAGAATTACAAACGATATTAATGCTTTACAGTTAGCATTGGAAAAGGTTCCTCCTACAATAATAAGAGATAGTTTAGTTATAATAGGAATGATAGGCGGATTATTTTATTTGCATTGGAAATATGCATTTATAATAATTGTTGTGTTACCCGTATTAGGTTTACCGTTAGTTCAATTTGCAAGAAAATTAAAGGAAGCATCTAAAGACAGTATGATTCAAATTTCTGAAATTTATACCTCTTTACAAGAAATATTGAGCGGTTTTTCTGTTATAAAATCTTTTTGTAAAGAAGAACATGAAGAAAAAAGATTTAC
>ONUQ01000046.1 GCA_900321055.1 uncultured Elusimicrobia bacterium | reverse complement strand
TAAGAGTGTCTCCGTAGCTCAATTGGATAGAGCAACTGCCTTCTAAGCAGTAGGTTACGTGTTCAACTCACGTCGGAGACGCTCTAACAATTTAAAATGTCACATACTTGCTTGTTCTTTTAGTTTGTTTTAAAGATTTTAGCAAACAATATAAAAATTTAAAGTTTGCAGACGAACTGAAGAAATTTTAAGTTGCAGTGTAGGTGTGTGTAGAACCGATACATAAGACTTAAAATTTAGAAAGTGTAATCCAAAGTTTAAATTTTTATCGTCATTTAATGTAGCATTATTATAAATCGTTGGTGGATGTAGCTCAGCTGGTTAGAGCGTCGCTCTGTGGAAGCGAAGGTCGCGGGTTCAAATCTCGTCATCCACCCGTGCATGTATGATTGGAACTCTTAAATAAATTTATAGAGTTTTTGAACAATAAATCCTTTGGAATAACATCGTTTTTTATACCAATGTTATTCCGAATATCTATAAACTATCTTTAGATTCTCATCACATTCGTAAGAGTAGAAATTATGATATTTGGTGAACATTTTATCTAAAGCACCATAAAATCTTTCACATCACCTATCTCCACCTATCCATTTATCTGTAGATACAAATCCCAATGTATCCATACTATATTTACAATGTCCATCTAATAATAATCTTACTTTTTTTAAAGTTCTTGTTTCTGAATATATGGCACAAAATATATCTCTTGGTTTTCCACCATATTTTAAAAATAATTTTATAATATCGTAAAGTTTATCTCTAAGTTCACAATATATTCTTTCGTTTCTATTCGTAAGATTTTTATATTTATGATTAGATAAATTTAAATTACTGGTATCAAAGTCATTATAACAATTGAAATCATGTAAAAAAGACTCAAATAAGGTTTCAATATCATAACCATCTAATAAAGCATTAGGATTTGCACCTTTCTTTAACAATTGTTCTATTTTGTTTAAATCTGGCATATCTTCATATAAACAATCTTTTAATTTCTTTTCTTTTTCAGTAGATGGTATATATCCTAAATATTTATCAAAAATATTAAAATTTACATCTTTTAATTTTATATCTTCTTTATCAAGTTCAGTAAACGAAAGTTCGGTATAAAAAGAATATATGAAATATTTTTTATCAACTATAATGTCTAATAATACTCCATACTTTGAATTTTCAAACTCTTTTTCAATTAATTCAACAACACTAATTTTGGTGTTATATTCTCCATCAAACCATCCATTACTTATGACTTTTACTTTTATAAATGTTTCATCAATAGTTTCTGTAATAATAAACGAAATCCTTTTATTAGAAGAAGAAATAAAATAACATTTATGTTCATTTATAATTATTGCTTCTAAAAATTTCTTTAAATTTTCTTTATCCTCTTTATAGTGATAAAGCATAATATTTGATATACCTTTTTCTGTATCAAAACGAATATTGCATTTATTTCCTAAAAAATCATATATATAACTAACATTGAAAAAATCGACTTTTTTAGGTTCATCTATTTCTTGTATAGAAACATTTAAACTGTCTATTCTACTTTTTTGTTCTTGTTGAGATTCTTTGATTTTCATTATTTCTTCTTTTGATAAATTAATCATTTTATATTCCTATATTTTTATGTTCATAATCATATCTGTATCTCTACCACACAAGCCACAATGAGCATAATGTTTTGTTAATTCATCCCATAGTATGCTAACACTAAATTTTTCTTTGTTTTTATAATTTCTATAAATTTCTTTTATTGTTTCTTCTAATTGCTTACATTCTTCTTGTGAACCTTTTTCACTTTCCACTTGTCCGTTAAGATACACTTTAAAATCTTTATCATTTAATGTGCATTTAGTAACATAATAATAACCTTTATCTAATGATTGATTAGCAATATCGGAAAGGGTCATATTTTCCTTATATTCAAAAACATTACTTTTTATAAATCTTTTAATATCTTCAATTAAATAACGAGAAGAATAAGAATATGTTATATATATACTATTTTCATTTATCCCTAACCAATACCGATATTCTCCTAAAAGAATATTAGCATAAGGAACACCACAATATTCATTCATTTCAGCTTTATCGTGCATTTGTTTAACAAAGTTTTTTAATACTTCAAATTTTCCTTTATTATCTTCAAGGGAAATATATTCACAAGGTATATTAATATTTTGTTTATCATATATCCACTTTAAACTATGAAGAAAATTTTCTTGCTCTTTAAATTCTTCATACATTTTTGCTCTTCTATTTATGTAATATACTAATTTTTCATATAGTTTATCAAATTCCCTATAAAAAATATTTTCAGGTATTAATTTATCGTATTCAATAATAATATCATCGTCATTATAATTTTGAATTATTAATCTTACAGTGTTATCTTTTTTCCATGCTAATAGTTTTGTGTTCGTGTATTCCAATACGGATAAATTAGAATAATTTTCTTTTTTTAATCGGTCTATAAAAGTTTTTATATCTTCAACCATATAATCAGCAAGCACAAAATTTTCATATTCTGTTGAACCAAATAATATTAATACTTCTGTCTTTTCATTAAAATCTTCTTCATATTCTGGCTCACACACATTATCATCTTCACCTTTAATTGTAATTTTAAAATTATCATCTATTTCAATTTCTTTTTGGGGATACGGAATTATTTCTTCTGGATAATAGTATTTTTGTTCTTGAGTAGAATAAATAAAATTTGATGTTTCATGCATGCTATTTGCACGAGGAGTATAAATTTGAAATTTAGTAGCTGGTTTTACTACCCACCAACTTTTAACAAAACATTTATAATCATACCAACCATATTCTTTTTTTAATTCTTCACATTTCTTTTTACACTCTTCTTCTTCTCTGCCCATACAACCGAAATACCAACCTTCAGAATTATATTTTTTATATAAAATTTCACAAAGAGGATATAATTTTTTACCATATCTTTCCATAATAAACATCCTTTACAACTTTATTTCTTAATAATATTATATAAAACATTTGCGACAACATCTGGTCGTAAATTTTGTATAATAATAACAATTGAAAACTTAAAGAAATGGGGAGCTAATGTTTAACGATGTGTTAGGTAAGATACAAAGATTTAGGACATAAAAACAGATTAATTAAACTAAGATTAGAAAAGATAACATCATGTAAAGTTATGGAACAAACATTTACTAAACCTAAAAACTTATAGAACATATTAAATGAAAGTGTAAACATTTGGTTTGAAACAAAAAGAGATAAGAAAGCAGTATTATTAATAGATAAAAAGGTAGCAAGGTATTTTAAAGAAAAGAATTATTTCCCTAAACAGAAAATAGTTAAAGAATATAAAACTGGTGATATTGTTTTAGAATGTTACTTTGCTAAAGAAGAAGAAATATTCCATACAATACTACAATGGATTCCGTATATAATTCTGCTACTTTAGTTGATACTATCAAAACAAAAATCAATAACTACAAGAAACTATTAGAATAAATATAATTATTAATAAAGTCTGTATATAAAATTTATGTGAAATATTTCACTTGTAATTAAAATTTTGTATAATTTTATAAAAAGTTTTAATTATAATTAAAAAATATTGAATTTGTATAAAAATATTGTATATTATTCCAAGAGGTATATTATTATGATAGAAAGAAAACAATATTTAGATAAATTAATAGCATTAAAAGATAAACAACTTATTAAGGTTATTACAGGTATAAGAAGATGTGGCAAATCTACACTTTTTAAATTATATCAAGATTATTTATTAAAAAATGGTATAAGCAAAGAACAAATTCAAATGATTAATTTTGAAGATGTTATTAATGAAGATCTGCAAGATTATAAAAAATTATATAAACATATTTTAGACAATTCGGTAAAAGACAAAAAAAATTACATATTTTTGGATGAAATACAAAATGTTCCACAATTTCAGAAAACGGTTGATAGTTTATATATAAAAGATAATTTTGATATTTACATAACAGGTTCAAATGCATATTTGTTATCAGGGGAACTTGCAACATTACTTTCCGGAAGATATATTGAAATACAAATGTTGCCATTATCTTTCAAAGAATATATATCTTCTTTTGAAGGAAATACAAATACACAGCAATTATTTGCTAAATATCTTGAAAACGGAAGTTTTCCGTATATATTACAAATACAAAATGAATTAAATGTAAAGAAAGATTATTTAAAAGCAATATTAGATTCTATATTGATAAAAGATGTAATAGCAAGAAACAAAATATCAAATGTGGATGAATTGCATAGAATATTAAGGTTTATGTTTGATAATATAGGTAATATTTGTTCAATAAAAAAGATCTGTGATACAATGACATCCGCAGGTTTTAAAATAGTTCCCAAAACTGTAGAAAAGTATATTACATCGTTAATAGAAAGTTTTGTTTTGTATTCTGTTAGCAGATATGATATAAAGGGCAAACAATATTTACAAAGTGGGGAAAAGTATTATATTGCAGATACAGGTCTTAGGAATACACTATTAAATAAAAATAGTGATGTTGGAAGACTAATAGAAAATACAGTATACTTGGAATTGATAAGAAGAGGATATCAAGTATTTATTGGAAAAACAAATACAACAGAAGTTGATTTTGTTGCAAATAAAGATAATGAAACAGTTTATTTTCAAGTTGCACAAACCATTCTTGCGGAAGATATTTTAAATAGGGAATTAAAGCCATTGCAAAATATAAAAGATAATTATCCTAAATATCTTTTAACATTAGATTATTTGCCACAAACAGATTACAATGGAATAAAACAAATAAATATTATTGATTGGTTATTGGATAAATAATCTTTGATTTATATTGCAATTTTACATTTGTTATAAATTTTGTTAAAGTTCTTTGAATTTGTTAAAAGACTGTAATCTAAATTTATAAGACTATAAGTATAGCAGTTGAAAAGTTCAATGTTTAATTGACAAAATGCATTGACTTTTGTATCGCTTTTTATTAGAAAGTTCCTGTATGAAACTTATCTGATTCCCGACACTTCTAAATCAATAAATCAAATCATATCGCAATAAATCATATTTTTGGTTATATTTTGTATGAATAGATTAAGTACTACACTATTTCCACCTTATGTTAAAATTTCAATATAGCTCAAAGACTGCAATGTAATCATTCTTGTTTAGTTTGACTAATATGATATGTGGTATTTTTAGCTTAACAATTTACTTTTCTACCTGATTTAAATGAAGATAAATCATTTTTAATATGTTTTATATTTTAGCCAACCCATTGTTGTGAATTGTTTATAAAATATTTTTAAAGAAACAGCTTTGGAAGAAAGTTAACTTATTTTCATTTTGGAAACAACTGTAGATGTTGACAAAATAAGAGCTTTATATGATTGCTAAAGATATTAAATATAGGAGTTTTGTGAAAAAATAGACTAAAATTGCAGGAATTTTGTGAAAAAAAAGTTCAAAATATTCGTAATTCTGTGATTCTTTTTTTTATTGATTTTGTCGGAATTTTGTGATATGCTTATTAAAAACAAAGTTTTAACGGATAATGACAATGGAGCTTTTGAGAAGAAAAATAGATGCTTTTCTTATAAAATGGAAACAGAATTCCGATAGATTACCTTTAATTGTTAAAGGTGCAAGGAAAGTAGGTAAAACCGAATCTGTTAGAAATTTTGCAAACAAAAGCTATAAAAATATAATTGAAATAAATTTTGTTTTTTGTTTAGATTAAAATATAATTTATTCATTATAAAAATATTGAAAATTATAATGTATAAGTTATAAATTCAAATTAATAAATATAACATTTAATCACAATAAAAAATCATACATACTGTTGATTGATTTTTAATTTTAAAATTCGTTTATATGTATTACTAAGAACAAGTCAAATTTTTAATAATTTTTTGCTATTCCGAAAAAGTGGTAGAACTACCGGTTTTTCGGAGCGAATGGTCAGAATTATAAATCTAAACTATTCATGTTCAATAGAAATTCTTCTATTTCTGTTATTAGTATACCGGCATTGTTTCGCCATAAATTTATGTTGTCTTTTACTATAACTATATTTTTATATTTTTTTTATTAAAAGTTTTGTAAGAAACCTGTGTGAAAATAAAAAAAGGTTATCAGAAAGTTATCTGTCGGTATACAAAATAAGCTGAATAATGTGTGATGAAACTTAAAAAAATAGTTTACAAGAAGTATATAATTTGCTAAATAGTAAATATAAGGAGAAAAATATGAACGAATTACTCTTGGTTTTATTATTATTTGTAGGGTTGCTCGGGGTATATGTTGTTGTTGTATTTTTGTATAAGGATATTTTAAAAGAAATAAAAAATTCAATAAAACCGTTGTTTTTAAAAGTAGATATAACTACGAATCTGATTACGGATTTAATGTTTTCAGTATGGCAATTGGATAAAAATATAAATAAAATAAAAGCAACCGATAAAGAAATAAATACAAGAACAATAGACAGCACTTTTAACAAAATAAAAAATATTTTTAAAACTTTAGGATTTGAATCAATAGACTATACAAATAAAAAATTTAATGAAGGTTTAAATGTAGATATAGTTGCAACTAATAAAGTAAATAATACTATAGAACCGTATATAAAAGAAACAATAGAACCTACTATTTTGTATAAAGGTAATATAATAAAAAAAGCAAAAGTTATAGTAGAAATGACAGGAGATACAAAATGAAAAATATTGAAATAGGTATAGATTTAGGAACAACAAATTCTGAAATATCAATTTTTAATAACGGTAAAGTTGAAGTAGTAAAAAATACATTCGGTTCTGAGTTCACTCCGTCTGTTTTTGGAGTAAATAAAGCAAAAAACGAAGAAGTAGGCAGAAATCCGTATAATAGGTATTTTAAAGATTCTAATAAGGATGAAATACTAAACAATAAACCGGAAATAAAAAGGTTAATGGGAACATCCGATACAATATATTTCCCAAGAATAGATAAAAGTTATAATGCAGAAGAAATATCATCAAAAATTTTATCGGCATTAAAACAAGATGCAGTAAGAAAAAAACAAGATATAAATACGAATGCCGCAGTTATTACAATTCCCGCATATTTTTCAACATTACAAGCTGAAGCAACAAAAAGAGCAGGAATTTTAGCCGGGTTTGAGTATGTTGTATTATTGCAGGAACCGATAGCAGCAGCTATATCTTATGGATTTGCAAATACGGAAAGCGGTTCTGAAGTTTGGTTAGTTTATGATTTTGGCGGAGGAACATTTGATTCAGCATTAATATCTTCCAAAGATAAAAATTTATCAATATTAAGTCATAACGGAGATAATTTTTTAGGCGGAAAAGATATAGATAATTTAATAGTAAATAAATTGATAGTTCCTTTTTTAAAAGATAAATATAATTTAACCAATTTTGAAAGAAGTAATGAAAAATACTCTTTAGAATTTGCAAAATTGAAATATTTTGCGGAACAGGCAAAAATTCAACTGTCCGGTATGGAAACTACTACTATAGAGATAGATTTAAAAATAGATGATAATGATATTTATGAAAATATAAATATCTCTCAATCTCAACTTGCAAATTTAATGAAAGATTTATTAACAAGAACTATTGAACTATGTAGAAAAACCATATCAGATGCTGGAGTAGAAAATAGTTCTGTAAACAAAATAATATTTGTAGGCGGACCTACACAATTGCCATTTATAAGAACTACTCTTGAAAAAGAATTAAACATTAAAGTTGATACTTCAAGCGATCCGTTGACTGCAGTATCAAGAGGAGCTTGTATTTTTGCCATAAGTCAAAACATTCCTCAAGAATTTCAAAAAGTTAAAGAAATAGACTCTAATACTTATGAAATACAGTTAAATTATGATTCGTTAACCGGTGAAGAAAATCAATTAATAACAGGTCTTATTGCAAAATTAAAAGATAAAGAAGAAGACTACTTTATACAAATTCAAAGTGAAGATAATACTTTTAATACGGGAAAAATAAAAATTAACAATGGAAAATTTGTTGCTAATATCAACATTAAACCTAATATGTTAAATGTATATTGGATTTATTTGTTTGATAAAGATGGAACAACACTTTCTTTATCTACGGATAGTTTTAATATTACACATGGTTTGACAATATCAGGAACACCTATACCTCATTCAATAGGAATTTCATATTTAGATAAAGATATTATAAATGGAACAGAACAAGAAAAATTTGATATATTTTTTAATAAAAATTCAATAATTCCGTTATCAGAAACAAGAAATTATAAAACTACAAAATTGTTAAAAAAAGGTTCTACTGAAAATTGTTTGCCTATTACTGTATATGAAGGAGAATCTGAAAATCCAAGTAGAAATGTTTTTGTTTGCGAATTAGCTTTAACTGGAGAAAAATTAGATTACGATTTGCCAAAAGGTAGTGATATTGATGTAATGATAAAAATAGACTCTTCAAGAAATTTAACTTTAGAAGCATATATTCCGATAATGGATAAAACTCTTAATATTAGAGCAACTGCTTACGATGAAGAAATTTCCGTATCGGAAATGAACAATAATGTATTAAAAGAAGAAAACAGGTTTAAAAAATTAAAAGAAGTGTGTTCCGATGAGGAAAAAGAAAAGTTTGTTGAAAGAATAAACGATTTAAAACAATCAATACAAAATTCAAAAAATGACAATGATGAAAAAAGAAAAACAAATGTTGAAATAAAAAAATTGCAGACAGAAATTGATAATTTAGAAAAAAACAGAAGTTTGGAAGTTATGCAAAAACAGTTTAATACAATGTGCACGGATATATATAAATTTATTGAACAAATATCACAAGAAAAAGAAAAACAAACATTTAAGGATAGATATACATCATTAAAAAATGATGGTTTAAAGGCTATAGAGAATAATGATAGAATCTCTTTATCAAATGTAATAGAAAGTTTGAGAGAATTAGGACAAACTGTTTTGCTTTCAAACAAATATGCTTGGCTATCAATATTGCAGGATTTAAGTAAAAAGAAAGAAATTTCTACAAATCCGGAAGCTATGAAATATATTGAACAGGGATATGAAGCATTTAAAGAAGATGATATTGAGACTTTGCAACAATGTGTTCATAATTGTTATAATTTATTACCTAAAGAAGAACAAGGTATAATAGAAAATAAAATACCCGGTATAACAAAACAATGAAAAATATTATTGAAAATAATTATTATGGTTTATTAGGAATATTGCCCGATGCATCAACTAAGCAGATAATAAAAAATACAAAAGAAATAAACAGATATTTGCAGATTGATGAGCAACCGAAATATCCGTTTGATTTCAATTTGTATTCTGCCAGAACAGAGAAACAAATCAAAACCGCAAGCAACGAAATATTAAATCCAAAAATAAATATTATTCATTTTTTCTTTAGAGTATTTATTGATTCGGAAACAGAAAAAAATTTTGTAATAAATATTGAAGAAAATCTCACTTATGACACCATAATGGATTATTATAATAAATTTGATAAAAATTCATTAAATGTCAAAAAAAATACGGCAATAATGTTGCTTATATTACTTACCGTTAAAAAGAATATAGAAAAGAGAATTAAAGAAAAACAGGAAGAAGACTGTAAAAGAGATGTTTTTGTAAGTTTTGATGAAGAACATTTAAAAGATGTTACATCAATAGTGGAAACAAGTATTTCATTATGGAAAACAATATTATCGGACAGTGAACAATATTTGAATGATTTTATAAAACTGTATAAGTTTTATGATGAAATAGGTATTGCTGATGATGTATATAAAAATTTAAAAGAGAATTTAAAGCAAGAATTACTATATATATATTCCGATATGTCCGATACTTTTATTAATGGAGAATATATTTTAAAAAAATATATCACGGAATTTGATTTACAAAATACAAACTTAAATTTGCGACAAATAGATAATATATATATAGAAATAGATAAACAAATAAATATATTAAAGAAAATGAATATATCGGAAAATGGTATATTTGATGAACAAAAAAAGAAAATTATAGATGACTTTTTTAGTAATGTAAGATATGAGTTAAACAAATTAAAAGAGTTTGGTTTTTATGAAAGTTCTAAAACAAAAATATTGAGAGATACTATAGCTAACACGGTTAGGGAGCATAGTGTAGATTTGTTTAATAATATACAAGATGTAAATTCAGCAATGTATTTATTGAATTTCTGTATAGAAGTGGTAGCTACAGAGAATCTTAAAATCAAATTGTTAGATGATAGAAAGTATTTAGAATTAGTAAAGAGAAAAGAAGAAGAATTGCAACTATATGAAAGTATTAAAGATCAAATAGCAATATTAAAAACTATAACATCAGATAGTATACGAGTTATGCCGATAGAGTCAAAAAAAACATTAAATATATGTATGGAAAAAATAAAACAAGAAATGACAAAACTCAAGAAATTTGGAATGTATGAAAGTTCCATAGCAAGACAGTTTAGAGACAGAATATCAATTGTTGCCAGAAATACATCTATAAATTTTTATAATCTGCAGAGAGATGTAGATTTTTCGTTTAAGTTATTAGAATTTGCTTATGCTATTATATCTAATGCCGAAGTAAAAGAAAAAATAAATAAAGATATAAACCAATTAAATGTACTTAGCAGAAATAATTATTTTAGTAAAATTATCGGTAATGTCGGATGTTTGGTAACGGTGATTGTTTTTTTCTTGTTTATTGTTTTTGGGGGAAAATAAAGAATGAAGAAACCATTACTGCCTAATGCATATAGTATAAAAAACACTGAAATTATTAAGAGAATTTTTAATAATAAAGATGTTGAAATCTATGAATTATCAAATGAAAAATTTCTTAATATAATACTACAAAGTGATATTGATATAAGTCCTTCTAAAAAAGATAAATATAATATTTTTAATATGAAGATAGGTGATAAAACTTATAATTTGTTTGTTTCAAATGTCAATTATAGTGATAATGTTGAACAACTTTTTGACAAACTAACAAAATTACAAGGTTTTGATGCAGTTGCAGGTATGCAAGAATTAAAAAAAGAACTCCGTGAAGATGTTGTATATCCGATAACAAAAAAAGAAGAATATGCTAAATTTAATCTGACAATACCCAACGGGATACTGTTATATGGACCACAAGGTTGTGGTAAAACATATATAGTAAAAAAGCTTGCAGAAGAAATAAACTATAATTTTTTTGAATTACAACATTCGGATATAGCTTCACCATATATACACGAAACTGTAGGTAAAATATCAAAAGTATTTAAAAAAGCCGGCAAAAATACACCTGCAATCGTTTTTATTGATGAATTAGAAGGCTTAATGCCAAGTAGACGAAATTTAAACGGACATCAATATAAAGTTGAAGAAGTCAATGAATTTCTTATTAATTTAAATGATGCAGGTAAAAAAAATATACTGGTAATAGGTGCCACAAATCAAATAGAATTAGTAGATGAAGCTATTTTAAGACCGGGCAGATTTGATAAAAAAATAAAAGTAAATCCTCCTGATATTGAAACAAGAAAAGCATTGTTTCAATTTTATTTATCAAAAATGCCATGTGAAAATATAGATTTTGATTTATTATCAAAAATTACGGATAATTATTCAAATTCAGATATTGAATATATTGTAAACGAATCGGCAAGAATAGCAATAAATAAACAGCTTAAATTTGTAACAACAGAAATAGTTAAACAAGTTCTTAGTAAAACACCGTCTTCTATTTCAAATAATACTTCTAAAATCGGTTTTAAAAATAATTAACGATTATGTTTGTTTCGTCTTTTATTATTGTTTACCTAATTAATAGGGATTGAAAAAATATATTTACCTTCTGCACAACTTCTTATGGCTTAAACAGATAAAAAAATATAGTATATAACATCAAAATATTGATTCAATGTTTTTTTTATTTCTTCTTGTTTCCGGTAATTTTTCAAGACACCCTGTTGTCTGGATAATTTTATACAATGTTATTAATGTAATTTTTATAAAAACAATGAATGAAAATAAAAAAGGAAAAGACAAAAATTTTAATGAAAGAAAAAAATTATATATAATATATAAGTGAAATATCATATAAAGAGGAAATAAATGACAATATATAAGATAGGAATAGATAAAAATAATTCTTCTTATGAAGAATTAAAAGAAAATAAAGTCGTTTCTCAAGGGTGGACATATTTAGACGATATACCTTTTGATACATCTTTTTGTAGATATGAAAAAAAATATCAATCTGCTATAGAAGATATGAAAAAAATTTTTAAAAGTAAGAAAGGTTTTCAAAATACAATAAATAAAATGTTTGAGATTAAATCTAAAGATATTATCCTTGCTTTTGAAGGCAATAGTGTTAAAGGAATATGTGAAATTCCGGAAAAATTTGAATATTATTTTGATGATAAATTTAAAAATTATAAAAATTGTTTATATCCTGTGAAATGGATTAATTGGGAAGATTTTTGTAAAGTTCCAAATTTACAAGAACAAGGAGGACAAGGGGTTTGTGGAATTGAAAATTGTAATTTGGAAAATTTTGGCAAATATATAAATGAGAATTGGGAACACTATAAAAAAAATAATAATTTCAATCCTAATGATTTTGATTATGAAACTAATCAAAAATTGGAAAATATAAAAAATAATTTAGAAAAACAAGCAGAAGAAGCAAATGAAAATTTTAATAAACTTTTATCGGAGAAAAAGAATATGAAAAATTTAAATGAATTAATAGAATTATTAGATGCAAAAAAAAATCTTATTTTAACCGGTGCACCCGGAACAGGTAAAACTTATTTAGCCAAACAGATAGCAAATGAAGTAATAGGAAAAATAGTAAATTATAATTCCAGTAAAGAACTGGAAAATATACTAAAAGAAGAAGTTAAGAAATTTCCGGATAATGATAAAAAAACTGAAATAGAATATCAAAGGAATATAATAAAAGAGAAAAGAAAAAAATTTCTTGATAAATTTAACAAGGACAAAATAAAAGAGCTTGATTTAAAAAAATATTGTATCGGTGATGGAAATCATGAAAATTTTTGTTGGTGGTTAGAAAGAAATTTAGAGGAACTTGGTAAATATCATCCGGGTGGTTATGGTTCTCGTTCTTACGGCATATATTTTAATAAAGAACAGAAAAAATACTTAGATAAGGATAAAAATGTTATAGATAATGCTGAACAATATATTAAGGGAATTACAGAATCTTTACAAGAAATTGTTAATATCGGTGGTTTAGATAAAGCTGAAGAGAAAATTGAAGAATTATCAAAAAATCAATTTAGCAAAGGTTTTATATTAAAAGTTTTAAATACATATTTTCCTGATGACTGGTTTCCTATATATTCTCAAGCTCATATGAAAGTAATTGTTTCTATGTTGGATATCAAAATGAAAGATAAAAAATATAAAAATAACTATTTCTATATTAATAAAGAAATAAATAATTATTATAAAAATGAAATAAAAAAAATAAATGAAAATATAACAGTTTATGAATTTATGAATATTTTATACACCCATATTAACGATAAAGTTGAATTTATTCAGTTTCATCCATCTTATGATTATACAGATTTTGTTGAAGGTTTAAGACCTGTATCACCTAAAGATAGTGAACAAAATATTCATTTTGAACGAACTAATGGTATTTTTAAGAATTTTTGTGAGAGAGCCGCTAAAGATAAAGAAAACAAGTATGTGTTTATAATAGACGAGATAAATAGAGGCGATATTTCTAAAATATTCGGAGAATTATTTTACTGCATAGAATCAAATTATAGAGGAGAAGAACATAAAATAAAAACACAATATAATAATTTAATACAAGATGATAATGATATATTTAAAGACGGATTTTATGTTCCAAACAATGTGTATATAATAGGAACAATGAATGATATAGATAGAAGTGTGGAAAGTTTTGACTTCGCTATTCGTCGCCGTTTTGTATGGAAAGAAATTAAAGCAACTGATAATATTGATATGCTTAATAAATTAGATGAAACAACTAAAAAGAAAGCTATAGATAAAATACAAAAACTTAATGTTAAAATAGAAAAAATTGAAGGTTTAAATTCATCTTATCATATAGGACCTGCATACTTTTTACATCTTAAAGATTATGATAATAATTTTTATAAACTTTGGGAATTACATCTTGAGCCTTTATTGAAAGAATATTTAAGAGGAACAGAAAATTTTGAAGATAAAATAAAAGATTTAAAATCTGCTTATGATAACAAAGAATCAAAAACAGAAGAATAAGAGAAAACAAAGCAATGAAAATAAAAGATAATTGTCAAAATAAAAAAATATCGGATATTATCAACAAAAAAGTTGATAATATAGATGATTTACTTTATATTTCCGGAAAAAGTATAAAACAAATTGCAGAAGAAAATAAAAATTTTTTTATATTTCCAC
>ONUQ01000064.1 GCA_900321055.1 uncultured Elusimicrobia bacterium | reverse complement strand
CTATTAAAGCTCTGTTTTTTTCTACCGTTTTTATTGTTTTTTTATCTTCAAAAGCATTAAACATCGTTCCTAATGCACCGATTTGTTTGTCGCTTTTTGCAACTTTAACTATTTTTTTTAACCAGTCTTTTGTAACAACAACATCATTGTTTAAGTAACAAATACTGTTGCCTATGGATTTTGATATACCTAAATTTAATGCTTTAGCGACACCTAAATTTGTTTTAAAATTTAATATCGTTATTTTTTTTAAATATTCGGTAGGCTTTAACTGTCTTTTTAAATCGTTAAAATATTTTATTGTTCCGTCGGAGGAACCGTTATTTATTAGAATTAATTCGTAATCGGTATTTGTTCGTTTTAAAATACTTTCTATACATTGTTTGGTATATTCAACGGCATTAAAGCAGGGAATAATTATTGAAACTAAATCTTTAGTCATTGAAAACAATCCTGTCTATACAATTATTTTTTAATTTTTCATATTCGGGTAAATTTGTGTTTTTGTAGTTTAATGAATTGCCCTTTATAACATAATTATAATCAACTATATATTTTTTTAATTTTATATTATGTTTTTCACATTGCTTTTTACATTTGTTACCGTCTGTCATATTTAAAAAATTACAAAATCTTGTTGTTGTAACTTTTACATAAGGATAATATATTGAAGCCTTTATTTGTTTGGGTAACTTTATTTTTGTATCCCAATTGACATTATCAAGTTCTACTCGGATAATATTATTTTTTATCATAAATTGTTGAAATATTTCTGAATTAATTAATGTTTGTGCAAAATATTCTTTTGTTTCCCGTGGAATTTGTTTAGGAATAATAATATTGTTTTTTGATTTCAAAATGTTTTGTTTCAAATAAACAATATCGTATACCACAGGATCGGTTTTTTGTTTCGTTAATAATCTGCCCAATACCAATTTGATATCGGGATAATTTTTTCTTATATAATAAAAAAGTCCCCAATCGTTAAATACAATTTCACAAAAAGTATCACTGTTTAAATTTATAAAATCAAACATTTTTTTTACTTTATCCAAATAGTTTTGGGTTAAATAAGGAAAAACCAGGGTGATTTTTTGTTTACTTTTTCTTGCAATAACGGTTTTTAAATCTTTCAATGTAAAAAGTTTCTTTTCACAAAATTCACTGCCTAAATATACATGAACAAATTTAGCATATTTGTCTAAAAATTTTATATTATCCGTAAATCTTATTTTTTTCGATATCATATTATTTATAATAACAATTATTACCCTTGCACTCAAAAATATTATTTTCTTTCAATATTTTTTTACAGTATTTTATATATTCTTTTTTACTGATTTTTTCTTGCAGTTTGTCTGTTACAAGTTTTACGATTTTTACAAAAGATTGTCTTGAATTTTGTCTGTTTACGATTTTTAAAGATATGTTTTTATAATCTTTTAATTCGTAAAAATTACATAAATTACAAAAATGAAAAAAATTTTTTGTGAAATTGCCGTTATCCGCTTTATATTTGTTCGCATAATAATTTTTATTATCGGTTATGTTTTTTAAAATCAAATTACAACCGAAATTCAGTTGTTTAGGATTATAAGTTTCAATTTTTTTATTTTCATAATTTGCTTTTTTTTCAAAACAATGAAAACAGGAACAGAATCCGTCTATAAAAAAACAACCTCCGCCAAATCCGAAAATTTCATAATGTAAACTGTCATCTGCTTTTATTATTTTTATTATATCTTCAATGGAAAGTTGCCTGTCTAATATTATTCTTTTTGCACCAAGACTTTTGTAAAATTGAACTGTATCATTATTAAAAGTTGTTCCGCCCGTTGATATTGCAATTTCTTTTTTATAGTTTTGTTCTTTTAATAACAATAATAAAGATATATCGTTAACAATTATACCTTTTATACCTTTTAAATCACTTATTTTATTTATTAAATTTAAAATGGATTTATATTGTTTTTCTATATACAAACCGTTAAAAGTTGCATATACACCAAGATTATATTTTCTTGCCAGATTTACGGCTTCTTCAAACTCTTTCCAATCTGAAAAGTTTGCATCTTCTCCTCTTCTGTTTAAAAGATTAAAAGCAACAGGCCATTTTTTATCTAAATTTTTAGGTAAAAAACAACCGTAAAGTTCCGTAGCACCTGTTTCTTTTATTTTAAAAACAGATTCTAAACTGTTAAAACCTGAAGTAATGTTAAACGAATTAACCATTTTGATATTTTATCTTATACTCAATTTACATCCGCAATATCTTTGGCTGTAAAGTCCTAATTTTTTTATTTTATGTACTCCGTCATAATGTATTTTTCTGGGATCAACATAAACAAAATTTAAGTCGTTTTCTTTTGCCATATCTTCACACATTTGTTTTATAACATCATGTTTTTGGTATGGGCTTGAAAGTAATGTCGTGGTAAAATTTTTTATATTGTTTTGTTTGGCTGTTTCTACTGTTTTTTCTAATCTTTTCAAATAGCAATAATAACATCTGCCTTTATCACATTGAACTGCATTATTTAGCCACAAACATTCATATTGAGATTCATCATCCAGCCAATCGGCTTTTATTTCCATTTTTTGTATGTTGAGTAAATCCATATACTTGTTCCATGCAACATATCTTGCCAAATGTTCCTTTAAAGAATAAATATTCGGATTATACCATAAACTTACTGTTTCATAATCCTGTAATAGTGTTATTGTTGAAGCACTGCAAGGTGCACAACAGGTATGCAATAAAATTTTTTCCATATTAAAACAACTCTTTTTGATTATTATTTCTTTTTTGTATAGGAATCTTCAAATGTTTATATGCCAATTCGGTAATAACTCTGCCTCTGGCGGTTCTTGCCATAAAACCTGACTGAATTAAATATGGCTCATAAACATCCGCAACCGTATCTGCATCTTCCGATAAAGCAACTGCTATCGTTTCTATTCCTACCGGTCCGCCCGAAAATTTTTCTATTACCGTTTGTAACAAAAATCTGTCCATTTTATCAAGCCCTGCTTCATCCACACCTAATGCTTCAAGTGCTTCCATGGCAACAGCTTTATTTATTTTTCCGCCTGTTTTTATTTCCGCAAAATCTCTGACTCTTTTTAATAATCTGTTAACTATTCTCGGGGTACCTCTGGATCTTTTTGCAATTTCAGCCGTACCTTCTTCATCAATTTCTACATTAATTATCGCACTTGACCTTTTAACTATTTTCATAAGTTCGTTTTGGTCATAATAATTTAAATGTTCTATAATTCCGAATCTGTCTCTTAACGGACCTGACAACATTCCCGCTCTTGTGGTTGCTCCTACCAATGTAAATTTCGGTATTGGCAGTTTTATTGTTTTTGCTGACGGTCCTTGACCTATTATAATATCAAGTTCAAAATCTTCCATTGCAGGATAGAGAGATTCTTCTACTAAATGGTTCATTCTGTGAATTTCATCTATAAAGAAAACATCACCTTCGGAAAGATTTGTTAATATTGCAGCCAAATCTCCGACTCTTTCAAGTACGGGTCCGGAAGTTGTTCTTAAATTTCCGCCTAATTCTTTTGCTATAATATGGGCAAGTGTAGTTTTTCCAAGTCCGGGCGGAGCATAAAAAAGGCAATGATCCAAAGGTTCATTTCTTTTTTTTGCCGCTTCAATAAAAACTTTTAAATTATCTTTAAGCTTTTTTTGTCCTATAAAATCATCCAAACATTTTGGTCTTAAAGAATTTTCAAGTTTTTCTTCAGGTGATAAATTTTCCGGAGTTATTATTCTATTGTCTTCATTATTCATAAAAATCTCTGTTTTAAATTATTAATAGATTATACAATATTTGGGCAAATTCTTCATTTATTTTTACTGTTTATACAAAACTCGCTCTTTATTTTTTTTGTTTTCACGGTAGTATTTGTGAAAATTGTATATATCAGAAATAAGTTTTTGTGTCAATGTACACTTGTAAAAATATATTTTATTCGTATTTATTATTTTTGTTAAATATCCGAACAATATACGGAAATATTATTTGTTATAACGAAATAAGGTTATTTATCAATAGATAAAAAAGTTGTTTTTTTTTATTCTTATTACTTGTTTAAAGAGGGAAAAAAATTTCTGTTTTAATGTGTTAAATAATCACAGATATTTTAATGCTTCCGTAATTATTTGTTCTACCGATAAATCTTTATTGCTGTTTACCACTTTGTTTACAATTTCTCTTGAATCGGCTTCTTTATATCCCAATGCCATAAGTGCGGCTACTGCTTCCGAAGCAGAAGAACCGGCATCAATATTACTCCATTTGGCAGAATCTTTTACGGTAATATTTCCTATTTTATCTTTTAAAGCAGATACTAATTTTTCTGCGGTTTTTTTAGTAAAACCGAAAATTCCGCTTAACATTGAAACATCTCTTTTCATTACTGCCGTCTGAAAATCGGCAAATGATTTTGAAATTTTATCAAGATATTCCATTGCTTTTTTTGCCCCGGTAGAAGGAACTTCGTCTTTTATTAAAACAAACATATCTCTTTCTTCTTTTGTTAAAAATCCGTAATAAGAAATTACACCGCCATACATACCCGTAGATTCAATAATGTACAGTCTTATCTGATTACCGTCAGCAGGTAATTTATTAAATGTATCCGCAGTTATAGAAATACTATAACCGATTCCGGCAACTTCTATAACTGCATTATTTAATGTTTTATAAGATAAAATTCCTTTAAAATAATCTATCACAAAAAATTATTCCTCTTCTTGCAGGATGTCTGCGAGTGTAGGTTTTTCATCATTTGAAGAGAACTGTTTTATCAATTCTTTTTCTTGAGCTTTTTCTAATTTCTTAACGGAAGCCTCTAATTTTCTTTCTTTTAAATCTGCCTTAATAATTTTTGCTTCTATTTCCGTACCTTCTTTTGGCAATTCACCGATTTTATTCTCAAAAGATAATTCGGTTCTCTTGATTAATACTTCAATATTTGGCTCTACTTCAACAAAAACACCAAACGCTTCTACTCTTGTAACTTTTCCTTTTACGGTTGTTTCCGGTTTATATTTTTGATAAGGATCTTGGGTTAAATGTTTTAAAGATAAAGCTATTTTTTCGGTTTGAGTATTAACCGATAAAACAACAACTTCAACTTCCTGATTTTTCTTTAATACATCTGCAGGATACTTAACATTTTTGAACCATGAAAAATCACTTACATGAATAAGACCTTCTATTCCTTCGGGTAACTTTACAAATGCTCCAAACGGGGTAATGTTTTTTACTATACCTTTAACCCTTGTTCCGGGAACATAATGTCTTGCAGATTCTTCCCATGGATTTGGTTTCATTTGTTTTACGGAAAGTGAAATTTTTTTGTTTTCTTTATCACAATTTATAATTTTTACTTCTATTTCCTGACCTTCTTTTACTTCTTTTTTAAATAAGTGTTCCGAATCGTTCCATGCATATTCATTTATTGCAAGCAAACCTTCTACACCTTTTTCTAATTCTACAAAAGCTCCGTAAGGCATAACGGATGTAACGGTACCTTTTGTTATCATATTTGCAATATATTTTTCACCTGCACTGTCCCACGGATTAACACTGAGTTGCTTCATACTTACCGAAATTTTTTCCTGTTCTCTATCTATTTTTGATATTTGAACTCTAACTACCTGACCGTCGTGTAATATATCTTCAACTTTTTTTACCTTATACCATGCAAGTTCTCCGATATGTAAAAAAGCATCTACTCCGCCTAAATCTATAAAAGCTCCGGAAGCAATGATTTTTTTTACCGTTCCGTCTAAAATTTGTCCTTCGGATAAAGAATCAAATATCTTGGCTTTTTTTACGGCTTTTTCTTCTTCCAAAATTTTTCTTCTTGATAATGTTATTTTTTTATCATGTCTGTTAAACTCGGTTATGGCGAAATCAAAAGTTTTACCGATATATTTTTCGGTATCTTTAACAAAAGTCGTATCAACCTGAGAAATATGTAAAAAAGCATTAACTCCTACATCTGCTACAAAACCGCCTTTTATCGCTTTCTTTATGGTACCTTTTATTGTTTGTTTGTTTTTAAATGCTTCTTCTATTTTGTCCCAAACTTGTCTTTCTATTACTTCTCTGTATGAAAGTTGAATTCTTCCCGTTGCATTTTTTACAAAAACTTTTACGGTTGCACCTGCTTTTAATTCTTGAGGTATTTCATTGTTTTCAAATTCTGATTTTGGAATTATACCTTCGGATTTCATTCCTAAATCAACCATAAAGGCATCATCTGTTTCGGCAACGATAACAACATCCAATATTTGTCCGTTTCTGATTTCGGGTGTTGTTTCCGTCTTCATCAAATCTGCCATACTCATACTTTCATCATCTTCAAACTTTGTTAAATTATCTAAATTGTTATTTTCCATTTTACTTCTCCTTTTTTCTTAAACTACAAATTAAACTGCAAACTCTTTTATCCTCCTTTCAATATTATTAATAATCCAATCCGGAGTTGATGCTCCAGCCGTAATTCCTATTTTATTGGCATTATCAAACCAAGATTTTTCTATTTCATCAACAGTTTCTATATGATAAGTTTTTGTTATATTTGAACAGATCTGATAAAGCCTTGTTGTATTACCTGAGTTTTTTCCGCCTATAACAATCATAATATCAACTTCTTTAGCTAATTTTTGTGCTGCACTTTGTCTGTCAAAAGTAGCTCTGCAGATAGTATTGAAAACTTTAACTTGAGATATCTTTGATATTTCTTCTACTATCTCATCAAACTTTTTAGGACTTTGTGTAGTCTGACTAACGATATAAATTATATCAGTTTTTTTTACATTTTCAACATCTTTTTTATCTTCAACGACTAAACACTTTCCTTTTCCGTAAGATACAAGAGCAACAACTTCGGGATGTTGCCTTTCGCCGACAACGATAATTTGTTGGGTATTTGTATCTTTACCGAGTTCTTTTACGATATCCTGAGCTCTTTTTACAAACGGACATGTCGCATCTACAAGTTTAATGTTTTCTTTTTTTGATAAATTTTCATATACATTCAGTTGTATTCCGTGAGTTCTTAATACCAAAATTCCTTTTTCTATTTTTGAATAATCTTCAATTACTTTGATATTTTCTTTTTCCAATCTTTGAACTTCTTGAGGATTATGTATTAAAGGGCCGAAAGTATACACTTCATTATTTTTTTCGGCAATATCTTGTACTAAATCAAGTGCTCTTTTTACTCCAAAACAAAATCCTGCACTTTTAGCTATAATTATTTTTGCCATATTAAATCCGTTATTAAATTTATATTTTTAATTATATTATTCTTTTACTTTAATGTAAAAAAATTAAATCAACATCAATGGAACAACAAATTATAACAAAATATTATGATTTATTTAAGAGATAAAATTATAATATTTGTATAAATATTCTATAATTTTACTTCACAAACTGCAAAGGTCTGTGTATTGAATGTGTAAACAGATATAAAAAAACTTGAAAAAATAAGTATTTTTATACTAAAATATGGAGAACAACGATATTTTAGTGCCCAATATCTTGTTAAAAGGAGAATTTGTGTATGTGTTACAATAAAGATAAAGGTTTCACTATGTATAGAATTAATTATTACAATAGTAATTGTTGCTATATTGGCATTTGTCGGTGTTCCCGTTTATAGAAATTATGTTAAAGAAAGGTTATATTACGGAAGGAAAATCTTTACTCGGGGAAATTAATGCGGCACAACAAATTTATTATTCAAGACATGGACAGTTTTATGTCGGAACGGCAGGAACTTCCTTGTCATCGGCTTTTGGGGTAGATGCCAGAAGAAATAAATATTTTACTTCTTACACACAGAATATTGACGGTGACAGTTATACAACAACGATTAGCGGTAGCGGTCCGGCGACAGGTATTACTTTAACATTAGAGGGTTCTGTAAGCGGTACTCCCAGAATTATAGAAGACAGGGGTTCGGATTAATTTTTAGTAGCATAAAATGTGTGTCTTTTATAGAAGTTAGAAATTCCCGTGTTGTTATTTTGTGGAGAGATGGCCGAGTTGGTTTAAGGCGGTAGTCTCGAAAACTGCTATAGATTAACCTCTATCGAGGGTTCGAATCCCTCTCTCTCCGTTGGTATGCTTTTATTTATTATAAAAATTTTTATTTTATATAACAATTTGTGTTATACTTTTGTTTTATGATGTAATCAACGATTATGAATGATAGTGAAAATAAATTTATGAATAAAGTTATCTGTCTTGCACAGAAAAATGTGTTAAGCGGGAGGGGTGGTCCTTTTGCTGCACTTATTGTAAAAGATAATAGAATAATAGGTTACGGATATAATAGAGTAACTTCAACAAATGATCCCACTCTTCATGCGGAAATAGATGTTATAAGAAAAGTTTCAAAAAAATTAAAAACATTTGATTTAACGGGATGTGAAATATACACTTCCTGTTATCCTTGTCCTATGTGTTATTCTGCAATATATTGGGCAAACATAAAAAAAGTTTATTATTGTGCAACAAAAGAGATTGCGAATGAGTATGGCTTTAGAGACAGTAAAATTTATGATGAGCTTAAAAATAAAATAAAAACGATAGAGCTTGTTGAAGTAAAAAACGAAAGTTGCAGTTTGCCGTTTGAAGAATGGAATACAAAAAAAGACAAAATAGAGTATTGATATTATGAAAAAAATAGTTAAAATCCTTATAGCTCCGATTGGAATTGTTATATTTGTTGTTGCCATAATGTTGTTAAGCCATGAAATAAAAAATTGCAGTTATCAGGAAATTCTGAGTGCATTAAAATCTATACCTTCAATTAAAATAATAATTGCTTTGGCTCTTACATTGTTATATTATTTAATTTTGGGCGGGTATGATGTTATTGCTTTTAAATATATAAATGTTCCGTTAAAATTTAAAAATGTAGTTTTTACATGTTTTATCAGTAATGCATTAGGGAACAATACCGGATTTTCCATGCTTTTTGGCGGTTCAATAAGATACAGACTTTATTCCTTATACAATGTTTCAATGTTAGATGTAACAAAAGTTTTATTTTTTTCTTCCGCAACAATATGGTTTGGATTGCTTATTATAGGTGCACTGGTCTTTACTTTTTATCCCGTAGAGTTTACCGACAGCAAATTTTTCTTTAATTCTTCGTTACCGTTGGGAATTATATTTTTGACGGCTGTTATTTTGTATAGTTTGTTAAGTTTGTTCAAATCTAAACCTATAAAAATATTCAACAAATTGACTGTTACATTTCCCGATATAAAAATTACCTTATGGCAGATGTTACTTGCTACGGCTGATTGGGTAATAGCTTCATGTACATTATTTGTTTTGCTGCCGACGGGGGAAATGTCATATATAACATTATTACAAATATTTTTAGTTGCACAAATGCTTGGAATAGTAAGTCAAATTCCCGGTGGTATGGGAGCATTTGAAACTGCAATATTTATGATGTTACCGCAGGCTACGGAAAAGGCTTCCGTTATGGGTTCATTGCTTGCATATAGAGCAATTTTTTATTTTTTCCCTTTAGGAATAGCTCTTTTATTATTAGCCAGTAGCGAATTTTTCAGGTCTAAAAAAAGATTTAAAGTTCTTGCAAGGTTTTATGGTGCAAGATTGTCTTCGTTGATTCCGCAGGCTTTATCCATAAGCATTTTTATTGGCGGAGCAATAATATTATTTTCCGGTGTAACCGATGTATCTTCTTCAATAATTAACAAATTAAACGATTATATCTCCACAATAATATTGGATTCGTTGCATTTTGCCGTAAGTGTTATAGGTATAAGTTTGTTGTTTGTTTCAAGAGGACTTGTTCTCAGAATAAAAAAAGCATATCAAATTGCGGTAGCTTTATTGGCATTATTGTTTCCTTTGGCTTTAATTAACGGATACGGATATGAAAAAATAGTATTCCTGTTAGTTTTGCTTTCGCTTATTATTTTGGCAAAAAAATATTTTTACAGAAGTTTAAGTTTGGTTTCAATGAAATTAAGTATGGTGTGGTTTTCTTTAATAACGGCAGTATTTGTTTTTTCAACATGGTTATGTTTCTTTGTATACAGACCGGATTTTTATTCAATAAATAAATTTATATCTGTTTTGTTTAGTGCAAGCGATTCGGGAAGAGCTTTAAGAATTTGTATAGGTATGCTCATCACAATAATTATAGTTGTAATATCGGAAATTTGGAAAAGGTACAGATATAAACAGTCAAATATTAGTTTAGATAATATTAACAGAATATCACGAAAATCAAATTATGTTTACGGAAAATATGCTTTTGAAAACAGAAGTTTATTTACTATGAATACTAATTCATATATTATGTTTTCCAGAGTAAATGATAATGCAATAGTTTTTGGAGATCCCGTTGGAGATAATAAAGACGGTAAAGAACTTATTTGGAATTTTAAGGAAATGACCGAATTAAAAAATATAAATCCTGTATTTATTTATTTGGGATATAAAAATTTAAAAGTTTATGATGATATAGGTTTTGATATTGCTTCTTTCGGTGCGGATGCAAACATTTCTCTTGAAAAATTTTCACAGGATTTAAAATCCGTTTCCGATATTAAAAGTTTGTCGGAAGAATTGGAAAGTTGCGGATATAGTTTTGAAATTGTTGATAAAGATGTTTTTTTAGAAAATAAAAAATATATAGGATATATAGATTATCAGTGGGAAACAAATTTTGGAAACTTAAAAAATAAAATGTTTGATGTATCGGTTAATGCATCGAATAAATGCATAATTGTAAAAAAAGATAATTTTATTTCGGCTTATGCTTATTTATTGTTATCCGAAAATAAATTTGAAGTCTTTGTCGGTAATGTAAGATATACTACGGATTGTGATAATAAGATGTTACAATATATTTTATTTAAATCTGTTGTTTGGGCAAAACAAAACGGATATAAATGGTTCAATTTAGGATTAACACCGAGTGACGAAATAATTATAGATGAAAAATTTAACAAGAAAGCTAAAATTTTTGTTTTTGCGGAACATTTCAAATATGATATGACGGCATTGAAAGAATTTAAATCTAAATTTAATCCTGTATGGAAAAAGAAATATGCTGCTTTTTATACGGGGAAAAATTTGATACATTTTTTAAAAGATTTTTTATATATTTATTCTTAGATTTTAACGGTTTGAAATTAAGAATATAAAGTTTGAGATGTTTTTGTCGGTTGAGGTTGTAAAAGCAAAGTTTGTTTTATTTAGGTTGTTTTATTTATGGAAAATATGATAAAATACATAGTAGTTTTATTTTAAGGATTTGATATGAGAAAAATAAAATATTTGATTTTATGCTTGTTTTTTGTTTTTTGTTCGTGTAACAGACAGTCCGATTTTGATAAAGCTTTGGAATATCAGGATTACGGAGAATACGAAGAAGCCATTAAGTATTATGTCTTTTCTATAAATAAAGGGGAGAAGGTTGCATTGGCAGAAAAAAAGTTGGGAGATATTTTCTTTTCCAGGCAAAATTATAGAGAGGCTTTTAACCATTATAAGAAATCTTTGGAAGTAGATGCTGAGGTTGCATTGGATAAGGTTATGCAATTTATTTCTCACAGCGAGTTAAAAGTTAAAAACTATGCTTATCTCACACTTAATGATCTTAAAAATAAAGAATCAAAACTTAGAATGTTTGATTATTTAAGTACTGTTTTAAAGTCAAAAAATCAGTATAAAATTTTGGGTGTTCTTGAACTTTTGCCAAAGTTGAAGAACTATATTCCGGTATCGGAAGCTCTTCTGGATTTATTGAATACAGACAATTCTATGATAAAACGGGAAGTTTTACCTCTTTTACCTAATATTGCAGGTATGGTCGTAAAAAGAGGTTATTTGGATAAAATTATTGCTTTATTAAATCAGGATAATGAAGTACTTAAAAATTTGGCAATAGACTGTTTGGGTGATATGTTTAGTTGGGCACAAAAGGCATATCCTGATTTGGTTGTTGTAGCAGTAGATCCTATGTATAGAAAGAGAGTTTTAAGAGCAACGGAAAAAATAGGAGTGCCGACAAAAGAGCAGGTTAATGAGATATTTAATTATTTGAAAGATAAACCTGAAGACCTAAAAATTGCGATTATAGAACAAATTGGAAATAAGAGAACGGAAGCAAAACCTTTTGTTCCGAATTTTATTGCTTTTTTAAATGATAATAGTGATGATGTTAAACTGGCTGTTAGAAGAAGTTTATCAAGAATCGGAAAAGCAAACAAATCATGTGTTCCCGAATTAATAGCTATGCTCCAAGATGATAATGAAGAAATCGTAGCAAGAGTTATTTATGAACTTGGAGATTTAGGAAAAGATGCTGGTGAAGCTGTTGATGCATTGAAAAAAATAGCAGAAAATGAAAATACAAAAAAAGAGTTGAAAGATTTGGCAAAAACAGCTTTACAAAAAATTCAAGAGTAAAGTTTAAAATATTAAAAAAAGAAACTATCAGCTTATTCTATATTATTTGGTAGTTTCTTTTTTATTAAAAGGTGAAATATAGTGGCAAAATCAATATGTGTATATTGCGGTTCAAATGTCGGATACCACAAAATTTATTCTGAAGTTGCAGAGAATTTTGCGAAAGAAATTGTTAAAAATGATTTAACGGTTGTTTATGGTGGCGGTAATGTTGGAATTATGAAGATAATTTCGGATACTGCCATAAATAACGGCGGAAAAGTTATCGGTATAATTCCGGAATTTTTACATAATCATCATCTTGGGAATATGAGAATAACAGACCTCAAACTTGTTCCCGATATGCATACAAGAAAAAAAACTATGTTTGAATTATCCGATTATTTTGTTGCTCTTCCGGGTGGGCTGGGCACATTTGAAGAGATAATAGAAGTATTAACTTGGAAACAATTGAGGTTACATAATAAACCTTGTGCTTTATTGAATGTAAATAATTTTTACGATTATTTTATAAAGATGTTACAAAAATCCGTAGATGAAGGATTTATGAAACAAATATATTTAGATAATATTATAGTAGAGCAGGATTGTGCTAAATTGATAGACAGATTAAAGAATGCAAAAGATAAACAGGAATCTAAATTCATATAAGGGTTTAATTGATGTTTATAGAAAGTGTTCATAATGCCGTAATCAAATTAATAGTTTCTTTAAAAGAAAAGAAAAACAGGGATGAACGGGCATTATTTGTAGTGGAAGGTTTTAAACAGGTAACAGAAATTCCAGAAGATTGGAATGTAAAGTTTATTTTAACTACAAAAAAGTATCAGGATTTTAAAGCTGAAGAAGTTTATATAACAACAGACAAAATTTTTAAAAAAATTTCCGGAACAAAAACTCCGCAAGAAATTTTAGCCGTAGTAGAAAAGAAAAATAATGCTATGGAAAAAGTGTTATCCGATAAAGGTCTTTTTATAATAACGGATACTTTACAGGATCCGGGAAATATGGGAACTATAATTAGAACTGCGGAGGCATTTGGAGCCAAAGGGATTTTTGTTTCTAAAAATTCTGCGGATGTTTATAGTGATAAGGTTGTTAGGGCTACAATGGGGGCGATATTTAATATTCCTATAATTTGTGAATGTGATGTAATGAGTTTGATACAAATCTTAAAACAAAAACAAATAAAAACTTATGCTTTTTCGTTGGATGCTAAAACCGGTTTGACCGATACCGAATTTAGCAATAGTGTTGCAATAATTATCGGAAACGAATCTAAAGGTATAAGTAAAAACATTTTAGATGTTGTTGATTCAAAAGTTAAAATAGATATGACGGGAAAATCTCAATCTTTAAATGCATCTGTTGCTTGTTCAATTGCAATATATGAAATATCAAAACAATTGAACAGAAACAAATAAATGAAAATGAAAAAAATTTTTATATTAATTTTAATGACTTTAGTATTTTATGGTTCAGGGGTATATGCTCAGTCAAGAAACATATTTTTCCTGATACCGTTTTATATGCCCGAAACAAATGTCGGATTAACTTTTACGGATATATTACATTTTAAAAAAGATGACCAAAAACATTTTTCCGCATTGAATTTTTTTGCACTGTATACACTAAAAAATCAGTTTAGTATCGGAGCAATGCCTTCAATTTATTTTGACGGTAACAATTATTTGTTGGAAGGAAAGTTGGTATATACAAGTTTTAAAAGAAAATATTTCGGTATAGGCAATGATTCTTCAAAAGATGACGAAGAAGATTATCTGAACAGGAAGCACGGAGCAGGTATAAGTTTTTCCAAAAAAATTATTAAAAATTTTATGTTAGGTGTTCAATATAATTTTGAAGATATGACAATACAAAACACAAAAGATACGGGGCAGTTACAATATTGTAAAACTAACGGAATAGTTTCCGGAGCAGGATTTAAAGCTACATTTGATACAAGAGACAGTAACATATATCCTACAAAAGGTGTTTTGGCAAGAGCAGATTATTTAGTTTATAATAACAAGTTTGCAAGTAAATATGATTATTCAAAAATAAAGTTTGATTTTAGAAACTATTTTTATGTTTACGAAAAGAAAGTTTTATTTTCATATCAAATATATAGCGAATTCATAAACGGCAATGCCCCCATACAAGTTTTACCTGCAATAGGCGGAGCAAATATGATAAGAGGTTTTTATGCTAACAGATATGTGGACAATATTTTGTTGGCGGTTCAACCGGAATTTAAAATAAAAATAACAAATGTTGTATCTTTGGCATTATTTACGGGTATTGGAAATGTTTACAACAGTCTTGAAGATATAAACTTAAGAAAAATAAAAATTGCTTCGGGTGCAGGTATAAGAATCAAAGTAAAAAATAATCCGAAACTGAATTTTAGAATAGATTTTGCAGCTTCCAACGAATCAAGAGGAACATATTTCACTTTGATGGAAGCATTTTAAAATAATAGAAGTTTCAGGTTATATTTAAATAAAATAAATGTTTTAAAGTGTTTAGTTTGACTAAAAACTAAATATCAACAAAAGAACCATTTTGAACTAAAATTTTATCAAATAAGTTTATTCCTGAACACAACATTTAAGCAAAATTTAAAAAAAATCAAAAAAAACTGCTTAACACATAATCCTGTTAACCGTTAACCGAAGTTTGCCACTTTATTGAACAAAAAAAGACATCAAAAAGTAATTTTTCCGACGGTGAAATTTTTTTTT
>ONUQ01000181.1 GCA_900321055.1 uncultured Elusimicrobia bacterium | reverse complement strand
TTTAGCAAAAAGTTTATTGAAAAAAGCCGAAGATAAAGGTGTAAAATTCTTGTTGCCTATAGACCATGTTATAGCAACAGCAGTAGACTTTGAAAAGAAAGAAGTTCCTGCAGGTGCAACCGTTAAAAATACCGACGGATTGGATATTGAAGACGGATTTATGGGAGTAGATGCAGGTCCAAAATCAATAGAAAAATTTTCAGAAATTGTTAAATCCGCAAAAACAATAGTTTGGAACGGACCTTTGGGAATATTTGAAGTTCCTGAATTTTCTAAAGGAACGGTAGAAATTGCAAAGTTAGTTGCAGAAGCAACTGATAACGGAGCAATATCTGTTGTCGGTGGAGGAGATTCCGTATCTGCCGTTAAGAAAGCAGGTGTAGATAAGAGAATTTCTCATGTGTCAACCGGTGGCGGAGCATCATTGGAATTTTTGGAAGGAAAAGACTTGCCGGGCATAGCAGTCTTGCCAACAAAATAAAAATTTTGTATAATAATGTCTTGTATTAGTTCTTTAAGCAGTACAAGACATAAATGCGGGCATAGCTCAGTGGTAGAGTGTCTCGTTGCCAACGAGAATGTCGTGGGTTCAAGTCCCATTGCCCGCTTTTTTTATTTGCTTAAATGGCTACAATTTAAACTAAAAAATATAATCAATTAAACCGATTAACCGATTGTTGTAGCATAACAAAACACAATCAATTATTATCTTCGTTTTATTAATCAAACCGATTTTAAACTAAATATATAATCAATTAATTTCTAACTCAACAACAGGAATGTTGTTTTTGATGAATAACAACTGTTTTGGCAAAATAAGCAGTTAATTATTTTCTATTGATTTTATACTTCTTACAGTAATTTTACCGAAATTTTTTTGTACATTGTCTACAAAGGAATTTGTTTGAAATTCTGTTATTTCATTTATTCCTTGAGCCAACAAATATTGTTCTAAATTACTAAAATAAAATTTATCATTTTTTAATTGTTTAAAAAGAATAATATTTTCATTCTTTGATGTTTTTATATGAGTTGTAATATTTTGTGAGTTTTTAAATGTCTTTATAAAAGATTTTTCTTCAAAAGGATTTATAAACATAATGCAAATTAAACATAATAATATAATCATTATTTGTTTATTATTTTTAAATTCAAACATAACAAAAACAGCAAAATAATAAAATAATATCTTTAAAATTTCGGGAACAGCAAAATATATAACCGAAAAAGAAAGGTTAGACGAATAATTTATAATATATAAAATAATTTTCAGCAAATATGAAAGTATAAATGCAACTGATGTTGCTAAATAAGAAGAAAATAAACTAAAAAAATAAAAAACAAAAGACAGACAAATAATAAAAGGAATTACGGGAACTATTAAAAGATTCAATATAAACGATATTATAGAAAGTTTACCAAAATAGAAAATCAGTATGGGAATAAGTGCTATTTGAGCTGACAATGTAACACAAACGATGTCCCTGATATATTTAATATAATTGTTTTTTATATTGAAACAATTACTAAATTTCGGATATAAATATATTATTCCAAGAGTTGCCAAAAATGATAATTGAAAACTTGCCGTAAATAAAGTTTGCGGATTTATTATCAATATAATAAGTGCGGATAATGCCAGTCCGTTATAAATTAAAGGTTCTCTATTAAGCATGAGTGTAAATAAGATACATGAAGCCATAATAAATGCTCTTACTGCAGGAGGATTTGCTCCCGTTAATAAAACATAAAAAAATAAAGATATAATTGTTAAAACATAAACATAATTTAATTTTAGCCCAAACAATCTGTAAATAAACATAAATATTACCGTACAAAATCCTATATGCAGTCCGCTTATAACCAATATGTGAATAAGTCCGGTATTGATAAAATCTTCTTTTATATTTTTATCTAATACTGTTTTGTTTCCTGTAATCATTGATTTGATGATTGATGAATATGGTTCTTTGAAATATTGATCTGTTTTATTTTCTATATTATCTCTT
>ONUQ01000129.1 GCA_900321055.1 uncultured Elusimicrobia bacterium | reverse complement strand
TTTATATGTATCATTACCATCTTCTTTATCAATAGGTTCATAAGAAACTTCTTCTTTTTGTTTAAACGGTGTATTATTTATAATATTTGTTGCAGTTCTGTTGGAAAGTTGTTCTTTAAAACCTGCTTCTAATAAAAACCTTGATGGGACATTCCATTTCGTTTTACCAAAAACAGTTCTTTCCGTAGTCCAAGTCATATATAAATTTTCTTTTGCTCTGGTCATACCGACATACATAAGTCTTCTTTCTTCTTCCAGTTCCTGTTCATCATAAGCAGATTCTCCTATAGGAAACAAACCTTCTTCAAGACCTGTTATAAATACATTTTTAAATTCTAAACCTTTTGCTAAATGTAAAGTCATAAGTGTAACTTTATCTTCGCTATCTTGCCAAGAATCTATATCCGTAACCAGTGCAATTTGAGATAAATATCCTGATAAAATTTTATCGGGAGATCTTCTTTCAAAATCTTCAACTGCAGAAACAAATTCCTTAATATTTTCTATTCTGCTTTTATTTTCAGGATTATCCGAAAGTTCAAGTTCTCTTATGTATCCGGTATCTTCAAGTACCGATTCAACTATCTCTTTTACCGTTTTATTAAATATTGTTCTAACATTTTTTTCTATTATCATTCTAAAAGAATTCAGTGCGGATAAAGATGATTTAGGTATTATATCCGTTCCTATAAACTTTAGAGCTTCATATAAAGATAACCCCTTTGAAGTAGCAAAGTATTCAAGTTTTTCCATAGATGATTTTCCTACTCCTCGTCTGGGAACATTCACAACTCTCCTAAAACTTACATTATCATTCGGATTATGTATAAGTTTTAAATATGCCATAATATCTTTAATTTCCGCTCTTTCATAAAACTTTAATGTTCCGACAACATTATATGCTATACCTTGTCTTCTTAAAGCATCTTCTAATGTTCTGGACTGTGCATTTGTTCTGTAAAATATAGCAAAATCCGAAAATTTATAACCGTTTTGTCTATTTATTAAAATCATATCTACAACTCTGGCTGCTTCATCATTTTCATTCATATTTTGAAAAACATTTATATTCCCTTTATCTTCATTACCTGTCCAAAGCTGTTTAGGAACTCTACCGGTATTATTTTTAACAACATTCCAAGCCCTTTCCAATATCTTTGGTGTAGATCTGTAATTTTCTTCAAGTTTTACAATTTTACAATCGGGATAATCCTTTTCAAAATCTAAGATATTTGTTATATCTGCCCCTCTCCAAGAATAAATACTTTGATCATCATCCCCTACAACACAAATGTTTTTATACTTTTCGGCTAACATTTTTGTAAGGACATATTGTGCATGGTTTGTATCTTGATACTCATCTACCAATATATATCGGAACCTATCCTGATATTTTGAAAGTATTTCAGGATGTTCTTTTAAATTTAAAACAGTTTGCATAATCAAATCACCGAAATCAAAAGCATTATAAGTTTTTAATTTCTTCTGATAAAGTTCATATATTGCCGATATTGTTTTTCCGTAGAAATCACCTTTTGATTGACTGTCATCATTCATATCCTGCGGAGTATCCAAATCATCTTTTGCTCTACTTATTCTGTTTGCTACCCATGTAGGTTTAAATTTTTTATCGTCAAGATTTAATTCTTTTATACACTCTTTTATAACATTTACCTGTTCACCCATATCGTATACAAGGAAATTAGGATCTATCCCAAAATTTTTTGTTTCACCGGATAACAAATATAAACAGAACGAATGAAATGTTGAAACTTTCACTTCTTGTGCCATATTATCCGTTAAATCATTTACTCTTTTTCTCATTTCATTTGCTGCTTTATTTGTAAATGTAACAGCGAGTATATTATAAGGTTTTACTCCTTGCTCCAATAAATATGCAATTCTGTATGTGATAACTCTCGTTTTTCCTGTACCTGCACCGGCAAAAATTATTAGAGGTCCTTGTGTATGTAAAACTGCTTCTTTTTGTGAATCATTTAAATTTTCTAAAGATATATTCATAATCTTTGTATTATATCATATTATGCAAAATAATATTCCTTGTTGTTTCAATCCTTATATAAATTCCAATACAAAAGCAACTTAATTTATTTATATCATACATAAATTTACTATTTAAGAATATAAAAAACATGCAAACATCAAAAAATTTTAAATCAATTTTTTAAATTGTAATTTATCCGATAACTCAAC
>ONUQ01000069.1 GCA_900321055.1 uncultured Elusimicrobia bacterium | reverse complement strand
TTTTATGTTTATAATAGAGTTGAAACAATATTAAATAAAGCAGACGAAATTAAAAAAATTGTTCCGGATGTAAGACTTGATGTTATACACGGGCAGATGAAAGTTCAAGAAATAGAAAAGGTTATGTGGCGATTTTTAAATAGGGAAACAGATATTCTCGTTGCGACAACAATTATTGAATCCGGTATAGATATTCCGACTGTTAATACAATGATAATAGAAGATGCACAAAATTTTGGTTTATCACAACTTCATCAATTAAGAGGAAGAATAGGTAGAGATAAACAAAAAGCATATTGCTATTTATTATTTAAAGAAGAAGATATGAACGATGATGCAATAAAAAGGCTGGAAGCAATGAAAAATTTTAGTGAATTAGGTTCGGGATATAAAATAGCATTAAAAGATTTAGAAATCAGAGGTGCAGGTGGAATTTTAAGTGCAAGACAGCATGGCTTTGTTAGAGATATAGGTTATGAAATGTTTTCAAGGTTACTTGAAGAAGAAGGACATAAAGTTAGAGGTGTTGCACTAAAACAAGAACAAAAAAAAGATGTTGAAGTTGACTTGTATATAGATGCATATATTCCACAAGATTACATTGAAGATGAAGATATAAGAATATTGTTTTATAGGAAGATATCAAACATTTGCAAAGAAGAAGAAATTATAGAAATTTCAAACGAACTTACGGATAGGGTTGGAAAAATGCCGGATAATGTTAAAAATTTATTTACAATAGCAAAAATTAAAATTTTAGCATCAAAAGTATATATAGAAAGATTATCGGAAGATAAAAAGTATTTGTATACTTATATCAGAAAAGATATTAATTTTAATAAATTTGATTCTTTACAATTTGTTAAGGATTATAATTCATTAGTGGAATTTAATAATGCGAATAATTTTTGTTTTAAATTATTAAAAAATAAAATTCATACAAATTATATTGAATATATGATTCAATTTCTTAATGAATTTAAAAAGTATATAAAATAAAAATTTTAGCAATGTTATAAAGCAATAAAAAACGAATTATATTTGTTTATTTAGCAATGGTTGCCACCAGGATTTATTATCCAAATACCACTGAATAGTTTTTATTATAGCATCTTCAAATTTGTATGCAGGTTGCCAATTTAATTCTTTTTTTATTTTTGTTGCATCTATTGCATACCTTCTATCGTGCCCTAATCTGTCTTGAACATAGTTAATATAAGATTCATCTTTATCTAAACATTTTAAAACCGTTTCCGTAATATATCTGTTAGTTTTTTCGTTATTTCCGCCAATATTGTATATTTCACCGTTTTTTCCTTTATGTAAAACGGTATCTATTGCGGAACAATGATCTTCTACAAAAAGCCAATCTCTAATATTTAAACCGTCTCCATATAAAGGAACTTTTTTATTATTAAGTAAATTTGTAATAAATAAAGGAATTAACTTTTCAGGAAATTGATACGGTCCGTAATTATTTGAACATCTTGTAATATTTACATTTAAACCGAATGTATGATGATAAGCCATAACAAGTAAGTCTGCACTTGCTTTGCTTGCCGAATACGGGCTGTTTGGCGAGATTGGAGTTGTTTCCGTAAAAAATCCTGTCTTACCGAGTGAGCCATAAACTTCATCCGTAGATATTTGAAAAAACTTTTCTATTTTGTATTTTTTTGCAACTTCCAAAAGATTTTGTGTTCCCAAAACATTTGTTTTTACAAATATATCGGGATTAGTTATACTTCTATCAACATGAGATTCTGCAGCAAAATTGATTATTACATCTATTCTATTATCATAAACTGTTTTATCAACTAAATTATTATCGGCAATATCCCCTTTTACAAAAATATAATTTTGATTATCTTTTATATCATCTAAACTTTTTATATTTCCCGCATAGGTCAATAAATCAAGATTAACTATTTTGTAATTTTTGTATTTATTAAGCATATACCTAACAAAATTACTGCCTATAAAACCAGCTCCACCGGTAACCAGTATATTTTTCATTGATTTTTTCCTTTTATATTTTTATTTTATCTGTCTTTTTTAAACTAATTACCATAGACAGCATATTTTTTATACAATATTCCGCTCATCATTTCTGCAGTTCTTTGTGTCATTATATTATCATCTAAAATCCAAGAAAGTTCACAATTTTGGTATCCGCCTTTGACTGAATTTATAAGAGCTTCCAGTGCCATATATGCTTCTATGCCTTTTTTTCTGTATTCTTTTTTTACTCCCATAATCATAAGTCTTAAATCTTTAATTTTTCTTTTATAATATAAAAATTTAAAAATGCCTAACGGAAAAAGTTTTCCGTTCATCTTTTTAAATACATAGTTATAGTCAGGAACAGCTATAAGCATACCTATGGTTTTGTCTCCATCGCAAGCTAACATTATTGTATTTGGATCGGCTAAATTTACCAGGTCTTTTGCAATAGCTTCAAATTCTTCTCTTGTCCATGGAACAAATCCCCAATTTTTTTCCCATGCGGAATTATATATTTCAATTATATCTTCAAGTTCTTTCTTGAAATTGCTTCTATCAAAAGTTTTTAAAGTTATATTTGAATTTCTTTTTTGAACTATTTTTAGTGCTTTGGTAAGTCTTGGCATTCTATCATCTAAAGCAACCGGAATATTATAGGCATAAAGTTCTTTGATTTTTGTGAGTCCGCATTTTTGAACCAAATCTAAATAATATTTGTGTGTATACGGCATTAAAAATTTAGGATAACTGTCAAATCCTTCATATAAAAATCCGACTTCATCATTTGTAGACGGGTTCATTGGTCCCATCATTTTATTTAAATTGTTCTCTGCTAACCATTTTGTAATCGCATCAAACAATAATTTTGCTACTTCAACATTATCTATACACTCAAAAAAACCGAAATATCCGATTTCTGTTTCTTGAAATTTTATATAGTTGTAATCAATAATACCGGCAATTCGTCCTACAATATTTTTTTCATCGTCATAAGCTAAAAACAATTGTTTTTTAGCATGTTTCCAATACGGATTTTTATCGGATAACAATTTTTTATTCTCAATATCCAACTGAGGAATCCAATAAGGGTTATTTTTATAAATTTTATAAGGTAATTTTATAAAATCATCAATTTGTTTAAAACCAATTTTTTTTACAGTAAACATTTTAGTTATTTGTTTATTTGTTTTTAAGAAATAACTCCAAGTTCTTTACCAACCTTTTTAAATTTATCAAGAATTTTTTCAAGATGTTCATCCGTGTGTGTTGCCATATAACTTGTTCTAATTATAGCTTGCCCTTCAGGAACGGCAGGACTAACTATGGGTGATGCAAATATCCCTTCATCAAACAACATTCTGCACATTTTAAAAGCTTTAATATCTTCTCCGACAGTTATAGGAATAATTGGTGTTTCCGATGTTCTTGTATCAAATCCCAATGCCTGAAATCCTTCTTTCATTTTATTTGTGTTTTGCCAAAGTTTGGCTCTTCTTTGCGGTTCTTCCTGTAAAATATCCAAAGCAACATCTATTGCTCCAACACAAGCAGGAGGTAAAGATGCCGTAAATATTAATGATCTTGCCGTATGTTTTATATAATTTATAACTGCATCTTTACTTGCTATAAAACCACCTATAGAAGCAAGAGATTTTGATGCTGTTGCCATTAAAACATCTACATCCGACTCCATATTAAAATGTTCACCGGTTCCTTTGCCTTTTTCTCCAAGCACACCAAGCGAATGAGCTTCATCCACATAAACTCTTGCACCGTATTTCTTTGCTAATGCCGATATTTCAGGAAAATTTGCAATATCTCCTTCCATACTAAATATACCGTCAACAACTATTAAAGCTGATGAACCTTTTGATTGAACTTTTATAAGTTGTCTTTCTAAATCCCCCATATCGTTGTGTCTAAATCTCAACATTTCTCCGCCAAAAGAAAGTCTACAACCATCTATAATGGAAGCATGGTCAAGTTTATCTGTTATAACAAATTCACCTTTACCGACTAACGATGAAATGGCACCTAAATTAGAATGATGACCGGTAGTAAATAAAATTGCAGATTCTTTACCGACAAACTTTGCAAACTTTCGTTCTACTTTTTCATGTAAATCATTTGTTCCGTTTACAAATCTTGAGCCGGTACAAGATGTTCCATACTGCTTTGCTGCCAAAACAGCACCTTCTATAACTTTTGGATGATCTGCAAGACCTAAATAATTGTTGGAACATAAAACTATTTTTTCTTTTCCGTCCATTTTAACCACAGGTCCCTGAACGGTTTCAACTCTCTTAAAATATGGGTAAACACCGGCTTTTTGTAAATCTCTAACTGCCGTAAACTTTATACATTTTTCAAAAATATCGTTTGACATAAAACACTCCGACTATAATATATATTAAAACCATTTATTACTTAAATACCAATTGTATGTTATTTTGGCACCATTTTCAAGTTTTTCAAACTCAAAGCCGGTATCTTTTATTATATCCGTATTATCTGCTATCCAATAAGTTTGCAACATTTCTATAATTTTTTCTTTGCTTAAAACCTGAGGCTTCTTTGTAATTTTAGCAATAATTTCATAAATATCGGCAACAAATTTAAAAACAAAATTGAACAATATTACAGGTATAGTTTTTATATTGTTTACTTTTGCAATTGTTGTTGCCACATCTGCCCAACCGTAAATATTTCCATCACAAAGATAATATATTTTATTATTCGTGTTTGGATTATTTAATGCTAATGAAACAATTTTTGCAATATCTTTCACAAAAACTAATTGAATAAATCTTTTAGAATATGTCTTTGGATTTAAGTGATGTTTAACTAAATTAAAGAAAATAAAAATATCTTTATCTCTGGGACCATAAACAGATGCCGGTCTGATTATTGTATAAGGAATAATTCCATTTAATTTTTTTATTTCTTGCTCCGCTAATAATTTGCTTTTACCATAATTTGAAACTGGAATTTCTTTTTCTGTTAATTTTTTTGGATTATCTGTTTCACTCGGTCCCATTGCTGCCTGAGAAGATATATAAATAAACTTTTTAATGTTGTTTTTGTTTTTTATTGCTAATTGAACAAGTTTTTGAGTTGTCACAACATTTGTTTTATAATATTCTTCCCAATTTAAAGCTCTTACTGCTCCGGCACAATGAACTATTACATCAACTTTAGAAATAATATCAGCTAAATGTTGTTCATCGTTTAAAGAGCAATACTCAAATTGAACAGGTTGATTTTTTATCCATCTGAGATTTGAGCTTTCCCTAACAGTAGCTATAATATTGTGATTTTTAGATACCAGTTCCTCAATTATATGACTACCGACAAATCCCGTTGCACCCGTAACAAGAATTCTCAAAATCGGCTCATGGTGTATAGATGTATTTGTGTGCGGATGTATGGAGAAAGAATCTTTTTTATTTTCCATTTTTTCCTATCTTTATAGTTTTTATTATAAAATCTATACTTCTATCACTTATAGATCAAAATTTTTACAAAAAAAACTGGCAACGGGTGGAATTGAACCACCGACCAAAGGCTTATGAGTCCTCTGCTCTACCCCTGAGCTACGTTGCCATAAA
>ONUQ01000081.1 GCA_900321055.1 uncultured Elusimicrobia bacterium | reverse complement strand
TCATCTTCCGTCATTTTGTCAAAATAACCTTTATGGTTTACTCTGCTCATGTTATACATTGTGGATGTAACGGTAGCTTTTATTCTTGTATCTATACTTGCCGTATTTAAAGCATGTCCGCCCCAACCGCAAATACCGATAATACCGATTTTTTCAGGATCAACATTATCTTGAACGGATAAGAAATCCACTGCAGATTGAAAATCTTCCGTATTGATGTCGGGTGATGCCACATATCTCGGTTCACCTTTACTTTCGCCCGTATATGAAGGATCAAATGCTAATGTAATAAAACCTCTTTCTGCCATAGTTTGTGCATATAATCCCGAAGATTGTTCTTTTACCGCACCGAACGGACCGGAAACGGCAATTGCCGGTAACTTTTCGCCTTTCTTATATGTTTTAGGAGTATATAAATCGCCTACAAGTTCTATACCGAATCTGTTTTTAAAACTTACTTTTTTCACATCAACTTTTTCACTTTTTTTGAAAACTTTATCCCAACTTTTTGCTTCTGCCATACTTATTCCTCCGGAAATTAATAAAACCGCTAACAAACTTACCATCAATTTTTTAAACATACTACCCTCCTTATTTTATTTCTATTTGTTTTATAACTCTTGCGGGATTTCCTACCGCTATTGAATTTGCAGGAATACTTTTTGTTACTATACTTCCGGCACCTATAACCGCACCGTCACCTATTTCAACTCCCGGCAAAATTGTAGAATCCGAACCTATCCAAACATTTTTGCCTATTTTTACGGGACTCGGATGCAAATTTGCTCTTTTATTAGGGTTAAAATCGTGATTCAATGTTGCAATTGTTGTATTATGCCCTATTAAAGAGCCGTCACCTATTTCTATACCTCCCTGATCTTGAAAACGGCAACATGCATTGATAAAAACATTTTTACCTATTTTAATATTTTTACCGCAATCCGTATAAAAAGGAGGAAAACATCTGAAAGATTTATCTACTTGTGTAGCGGTAAGTTTTGAAAACAATTCTACTATTTGTTGCGGAGTATTATATTTATTGTTTATTTCACTTGTTATTTGTAATGCTTCCTGAGCCAACTTATGAAATATCATAAACATTTCGGAGCCGTCACAAATTTCTTCTTTTGTTGTCATCAATTTTCTAAATTGTTCTATATTTATTGTTTTTTCATTCATAGTACTTTCCCTTTTTTTATTATTATCCTTTATTTTATCAAAAATAGCAAATACTTATATTTTATATTTAGATATGCTTGAAAAGCATAATATAAAATTGTATTATTTATGTATGGATATACGAGTTTTAAAATATTTTTTAGCCGTAGCACGAGAAGGCTCCATAACAAAAGCCTCTAATGTTTTACATGTTACACAACCTACACTTTCAAGACAACTGCAAGATTTGGAAAAAGAATTAAAGCATAAACTTTTTGTCAGAGGACAACATTCCGTTTCACTTACCGAGGAAGGACATATTTTAAGGCAAAGAGCAGAAGAAATTGTTGATATGGCGGAAAAGACTAAAAAAGAATTTCTTTCAACAAAAGACATTATAAAAGGAACAGTTTATATCGGTAGCGGTGAAAGTGAAGCCATAAGTTTAATAACCGATATTGTAAAAACGGTTCAAACGGAATATAAAGAAATAAAATTTGATTTTTTAAGCGGAAATGCGGATGATTTATGTGAAAAGCTGGATAAAGGGTTGCTTGATTTTGCCATTTTGATAGAACCGGTAAATATATCCAAATACGATTATATAACTCTACCTAAAAAAGATAGCTGGGGCATAATCATGAAAAAAAATTGTTCTTTAGCAAAGAAAGAAAATGTTAAATTTGATGATTTAAAAAACTTACCGCTTATAGTTTCAAGCCAGTTATTAAAAAAGACTTCCGTAAACGACATATTTTTTAAATGGTTTAAAGGTAATCTGAAAAACTTAAATATTGTTGCAACTTACAATCTTTTTTATAATGCGGGACTGATGGTAAATTCCGCAGTAGGATATGCTTTAATTTTAGACAAACTTGCAAATGTAACTTCAATTTCAAACCTAACTTTTAGACCGTTAAGTCCGAAACTTGAATCCAATTTAAATATTGTTTGGAAGAAAACAAAACTTTTTTCCCCTGCAACAAAAATATTTTTAAAAAAGTTGAAAGAAAGATTATAAAAATACTCAACAAATTATATAGTAAATCTTCAAAAACAATTGAAGTATATGTAAAAAATATACTAATCGCTTTTTAAACAAACTATATATGGTTATAATATAAAATTTTCGTATATTAAAAAAAACAAATGAGATGTTGTCCGTGATATTTGACTATGACAAGACAACATCTTTTTCATGCAATCATATTAAAATTTATTTTAATTCTGTTTACATTTTGAAGCTTTTAAATTTTCCAATAAAAATCATATTTTTATTGATTTAAGTTTTTAATAAAAACTTCTTGTCATTATAAATTATAACTTGATTTTTATTTTGTTATTTGCATAATATAAATATCTCTATATTTTAAATTGTTGCTTGCTCCATAAGAGCAACAATTTCTATTGCTTTTTGCGGGCAATTTACCTGACATGCTCCACAACCTATACACTTTGAACCGTCAAATTGTAATACTCTTTTTTCATCTAAACTTAATGCTTTTGCAGGACATTTAAAAACACATATTCCGCAACCTATACACAATTCTCTATTTATTTTTGCCATACCTATTCTTAATTTTTGTTTTTGTTCCAAAGATATTTTTTCCAGTGCACCGGTAGGACAAACTTTACTGCAATTATTGCAATCATATTTGCAATGATTTTTGGAATAATCCATATAAATCGTAGAATGATTAAAATCTCTGGGATGAATAACTTTGTTAGGGCAAACAGCAACACATAATTGACAACTTGTACATTTTAAAGATAATCTTGCATAATTTTTTGCACCCGGAGGCAATATTGCTCTTATTTTATTTTTCAGTATATTTTTACCTTTAACAATAACACTGCCTACACCGACTGCCACACCGCTTATAACTAACATACTGCCTAAAATAAAGTTTCTTCTTGATTGAATAAAAGATTTTTCTTCTTTACTTTTTTGCAATATAGCGAACGATATAGCCTGTTTAGGACAAACGGAAAGACATTTTAAACATCTTATACAAAGTTCATTATCAATTTTTTTATCTTTTATATTTATACTTCCGGTAGGACATCCTCTAAAACAAGCTCCGCATTTTATACAGGTATCATTTAAATTTAATCTGAAAAGTCCGTATTTTGATGTTAATCCCAAAACGGTTCCTACGGGACATATTGCCGTACAGAAAAATCTTCTTTTGAATAAAACTAAAAATATTAAAATTATAAAAGGGATTAAAGATATTATTAAAGTTGATGCTGTAAATTTGTAGTCGGCACTTTTTGTTATAAGAGAAAATAAGGGAGTAAAAATACTTGATGCAATAAGCCCGAAATTTGTGTAGGGATCAAGAATTTTAAAACCTACAGCCCAACCGAAAAACAAAGCTCCAAAGACAATTGCGGCAATAGTGTATCTTGTTTTAATCATATTTTTATAATTCTTACTGTTTTTTAATGAAAAAAAGTTTATAAAATTTTGTAATATTCCCAACGGACATATTACGGAACAATAAAATCTTCCGAACAAAAATGTTAAAATTAAAATTACTAAAGCCGATATTAATACGGTTACGGAAAAAGAAATTGCCAAACTTGCAATTTGCGGACCTAACTGCAATGAAAAGAACTTTGCAAAATAACTAAAAGTTGTTGTAAATGCCAAAAAGCAACAAATTAAAATAATTGCCGATACAAATAATCTTAAAACATAAACAATTTTATTTTTTTTCATCAACATCCTCCGACATTTAAACGATTGAATTATTTAAAAATTTTAGTATTAAAAACCAAATTATAAACCTTATTAAAAATTAATTTATTGTCCTTTCTTTTTTCAATATTTTCTTTAAATCTTTCATTTCCCCGTAATTATACTTTATTTTACAAAATTATAGCTACTACAAGTCAAGAAATATGTTTTATTTGCCGTTACCGAAAAAAGAAACTTTATTTTCCAAAAATCTTTTCTTTTTTATTATGGGATATTTTGAGTTTATAAATTTATATCTCGGACAATTTATGGAGTGATCATTTATTATTCCGCATGCCTGAAGATGAGAATACACGGTAATCGGTCCTAAAAATTTAAAGCCTTTGCTTTTTAAATCTTTACTTATTTTATCCGAAAGTCCGTTACTTGCAGGAATATAACCGATATTATGTTTATCATAAATAATTGTTTTATTATCCGAATAAGCCCACAAATATTTACAAAAACTAACGGACTCTTTTCTTATTTGCCGAAAACATTTTGCATTATTTATAATAGCTTCTATTTTTTTAACGGATTTTATCATTCCTTCCGTATTTAATATTCTTATAATATCTTTTTGATTGTATTTTGCAATATAATCATAATCAAAATCGTCAAAACATTTTCTAAAAATTTCTCTTTTGTTTATCATCATATCCCAATTAAGACCGCACTGCATCACTTCCATACACAAAAACTCAAATTGTTTTTTATCGTTATGTAAAGGTACTCCCCACTCTTTATTATGATACTCCATATTAAGTTTTGAAGTTTTATCCCAATCACAGTAAGACATAATTTATATCCTTTTTGTTATTTCATATAAATTCATTTTGTTATATCTGACCTAAATAAAAAGATTAGAATTTGCATTGTTACTTTCGGCAATATATTTTGCAACACCGCCTATTTCAACACCGTCTATAAGTTCCTCTTCCTTTATTCCCATAACATCCATAGACATTTTGCATGCAATAAATTTTACCCCGCTTTGTTGTGCTTGTGACATAAGTTCCGTTAATGTAGAAATATTTTTATCTTTCATAAC
>ONUQ01000086.1 GCA_900321055.1 uncultured Elusimicrobia bacterium | reverse complement strand
TTCTTTTCCCGATGCTTTTGCTCCGTTAGCAATAATAAACGAAGCTAATGCTTTATCTAAATCATTTGAAAAAACTACTATTGTTTGCCCGTTACCTTTACTTACAACTTTATTTTCAATAGTATTACCCTTTCCTTTACAAACAGTTGCTATAATTTTGTTATCCTGTTGAACTAAATTTAATAAAGTGTTGCCTGTGGTTTCACACCATGCTCCGATATCTGATTTAAAACCTCTGTCGGTAGAAATTATCTGAAATGTTGTTCCCTGTTTGGCAGTTTTTAAATTTTGTGCTACTTTTAATATAGGTCCCGGGCATTGCAATCCTGTTGCATCTATTTTTATTATTTCTTCATTTTGTTCTATATTATTTTGAGACATTAAACTGTTTTTTGTGACATCAACTTTTCTTGTATACTCTCTATAAAATTCAAAACCGCCAACCAAAGAATAAACATTGTTGAACCCGTTTTGAAGTAAAATTCTGCTTGCAATATAACTTGTATAACCCGTAACACAAAACAAAACAACTTTTTTATCTTTAGGAATTTCACTTAATCTTTCTCTTATTTGTTCCACAGGAATATTTATTGCATTTTTTACGGTATTTGTTTTATAAGAAATTTCAGGACGAACATCTATAATAAAAGAATCTTTTAAATCTTCAAAAAATGCAGGCTTTATAAAACCTTTTAAAATATTGTCTACTACCATACCTAAAATATTTACGGGATCTTTTGCCGAAGAATATGGCGGAGCATAACAAAGTTCACTGTCCAACATTTCCCGAATAGTCCCGTTATTTCTCATTATGGAAGAAACAACATCTACTCTTTTTTCTACTCCGCTTGCACCAATAGCTTGTATACCTAAAATTTTACCTTCGGTATTAAACAACAATTTAAACAATACCAAATTTGAATCAGGATAATATCCCGAATGAGATCTTGAATAGATGAATGTTTTTAAATAAGGAATATTTTTTAATTTCAATTGTTTTTCATTGTTCCCGCAACTTGCAACGGTAAAACCAAATACTTTAACAACTGATGTTCCCTGACTGTTTTTATAAGATGATTTTATTGAACAGATATTATCTGCAATTATTCTTCCCTGCCTGTTTGCAGGTCCGGCAAGAGGAATAACGGTATTTGTTTGTGAAACAAAATCTTTTACTTCAACATTATCGCCACCGGCATAAATATTTTCGTTTGAAGTTTGTAAAAATTCATTTACTATAATACCTTTATTTGTTTTAAGTCCTGCTTGTTGTGCCAATGAAATTTCAGGTTTTACACCTATTGCCATAATTACTATATCAAAATCTGTTTTTTTACCGGACTTTAAAATTATTTTATTATCTTCAAAGCTATCTACTCCGTCGGACAAGATTAAGTTTACTCCATGTTCTTTCATTTCATTTTGTGCTATTACCGCAATTTCTTCGTCTACGGGAGCCAGAATTTGGTCGGATAATTCTATTAATGTTGTATTTAAACCTAAATGACAAAAATTTTCAGCTACCTCAACACCTATAAACCCCCCGCCGACAACTACAACATTTTTAGAATTGTTCTCTTTAACATACTTCTTTATTTTATCGGCATCATTTAATGTCCTTACAGAAAAAACTTTTTCTTTATTCATTCCTTTAAATTCCGGAACTATGGGACTTGCACCTTGTGCTAAAACAAGTTTATCATAGTTTAATTTTGTAGCACTGTTTGTTATAACAAATTTTTCTTGCGGATTGATTTCAATAACTTCGGTATTTAAACAAACATCTATATTGAATAGAGATTTGAATTTCTGCATGGTAGAAACCAAAATTTTTTCTCTTTGATTTATAACATCGGAAATATAATACGGTAATCCGCAATTAGCGATTGATATTTCATTTGTTTTTTCTAAAATAGTGATGTCGGCTTTTTCGTTTAATCTTCTTAGTCTTGCAGCACAACTTGCTCCGCATGCACCGCCACCTATTATAACCACTTTAATGTCAGACATTAATTTCTCCTTACTTTAATTTTTTTAATACTTTTGCCGGATTTCCGGCAACTATTGAATTGGCAGAAACATTCTTTACAACAACACTTCCTGCACCAATCGTAACATTATCTTCTATTATAACTCCCGGTAAAATTGTTACATTACCGCCTATCCAAACATTATTTCCTATACTTACAGGTTTTGCAATATCTATAATCTTATTATTAACAATTCTTTCTTTATGGTTTGTTGAATGATATGCCGTATATATATGTACTGCGGGACCAAATAACACATTGTTACCTATTCTTATTTCGGCACAATCAAGAAACACACAATTTGTATTTAAATAAACATTATCTCCAACGGAAATATTCATTCCGTAATCGCAATAGAAAAACGGTTCTATGTAAATATTTTTACCTACAAAATTAAATAGTTTTCTTAAAATATTTTCTCTAAGTTTTTGTTGTTTATAACTTGTTTTATTATATTTTTCTATTTTATCTTTACATAAAAAGAAAAGTTTTCTCAGTTGTTTATCACTTGCATCATAAGGTAAACCGCTAAGCATTTTTTCTTTTTCCGTTAATTTATTCATAATTTTTTTATTTTTATTGTTATAAAATATGATATTTATTAACCATTAAACTATTCTTCAACAAATGTAAATTTATACCCGGTCTTATCTTTTTGAATTTTTCCTATACCGCAATTTAACAAATGT
>ONUQ01000094.1 GCA_900321055.1 uncultured Elusimicrobia bacterium | reverse complement strand
TTTAAAAAATACGAGTGAATGGCTCGTTAGTGCAAAAAGAAAATTTGAAAAAGAACAAAAAAAGTAACTACAAATAGTGATAAATAGACTAAAAAACGAATAATTAGCTGGTTTGTCTTTTATCATAGGTGTTTTTATTATTCCATAGACTGCCATCGCCCTAGCGGTCTCGCAGTAGTACTAATCTGTAAAAGTTCGCAAACATAATCTATACTTTAATACATAATCTGTACAGATAATTGCAAAGACTTTTAGTTTTTAGTAAAATAAGTGTGTTTATATATACAAACAAGTAATACATAATAAAGAGGTGGCAAAATGAGTTGTATGTGTTCAGAAGAAGTTAAAAAGATGTGTCCTGTTTCAAAAGGTGCAAAACATGGTCCGGCACCGATTCCCGAAGAAGGAAAATGGGTAAAAGCAAAAGAAATTACTGACATCAGTGGTTTAACACACGGAGTAGGTTGGTGTGCTCCTCAACAAGGTGCTTGCAAACTTACATTAAATGTAAAAAAAGGAATAATAGAAGAAGCTCTTGTTGAAACATTAGGTTGTTCCGGAATGACACATTCCGCAGCAATGGCAGCAGAAGTTTTATCGGGTAAAACATTGCTTGAAGCATTAAATTCGGATTTGGTTTGCGATGCTATTAATACGGCAATGAGAGAATTATTTTTACAAATAGTTTACGGAAGAACTCAAACGGCATTTTCGGAAAACGGACTTCCCGTAGGTGCAGGACTTGAAGATTTAGGTAAAGGTTTAAGATCTCAAGTTGGAACAATGTATAGCACAAAAGAAAAAGGTGTCAGATATTTGGAAATGGCAGAAGGTTATGTTCTTGAAATCGGTTTAGATAAAAATTCTGAAGTTATCGGATATAAATATGTTCATATCGGTAAAATGATGGAAGCAATAAGAAAAGGTATGGATCCGAAAGAAGCTTTAGAGAAAAATACCGGAACTTACGGTAGATTCAACGAAGCTGTTAAAAAGATTAATCCAAGACATGAATAATTTGGAAAACTGAAAAATTGGTATAGCCAATGATTTATAATGTATGTATAATTAAAGGTTATTGGTTTGTAGTTGAAGAATTGAGAAGTTGAGAGTTTTTGTTATTTTGTGAAATTGGAAAAAATTTTGTTGTAATTCGGTTGTTGTAGTTATTGAAGAATAGAAATTTTGTAACGGTACTTGAAGTTGAATGGTTTGGCATAAAAATATTCTGTGCTTTTTATTATTAAGTTGTTTTGTAAAACCAAAAATATATCAAACTTTTTAACTAAATTTGTTCAAGTATTTAAAATTTGTAAGCAGATAATTTTATCGGTCGGCTTATAAACTGAAATTTCAAGGCAATTTTAAAAAAAATAAGATGAGGTAAAAACATGGTTACATTTGAAGGGTATGAAAGAAGAATAGACAAGATAAATGATTGTATGAAAAAATATGGCATAAAAGATTTAGAAGATGCAAAAGCAATTTGCTCTTCAAAAGGTATAGATGTTGAAGCCATAGTTAAAGGTGTTCAACAAATAGCATTTGAAAATGCAGTTTGGGCATATACACTCGGTGCAGCAATTGCTATAAAAGAAGGAGCTAAAACAGCATCTAAAGTAGCGGAATTAATAGGTGTTGGTCTCCAAGCATTCTGTATTCCCGGATCTGTTGCAGACCAAAGAGCAGTAGGTCTTGGTCATGGAAATTTGGCAGCAATGTTACTTAGAGAAGAAACAAAATGTTTCTGTTTTTTAGCAGGTCATGAATCTTTTGCAGCGGCAGAGGGTGCAATCGGCATAGCAAGAACAGCTAATAAAGTAAGAAAAGAACCTTTAAGAGTTATACTTAACGGTTTAGGAAAAGATGCTGCTTATATAATTTCAAGAATTAATGGATTTACATCTGTTGAAACCGAATATGATTATTATACAGGCAAGTTAAAAATAGTATCGGAAACACCGTTTTCCGATGGAGATAAAGCAAAAGTTAAATGTTATGGAGCAGATGATGTTAGTGAAGGTGTTGCAATAATGATACATGAGGGAGTAGATGTTTCTATTACGGGAAATTCTACAAATCCGACAAGATTTCAACATCCTGTTGCAGGAACATATAAAAAATGGGCAATAGAAAATAATAAAAAATACTTCTCTGTTGCTTCAGGTGGCGGAACAGGAAGAACTTTACATCCTGATAATATGGCTGCAGGTCCTGCATCTTATGGTATGACAGATACTATGGGTAGAATGCATGGTGATGCACAGTTTGCAGGGTCATCATCGGTTCCGGCACATGTTGAAATGATGGGACTTATCGGTATGGGTAATAATCCGATGGTTGGAGCATCTGTTGCAGTTGCTGTTGCAGTAGAACAGGCAATGTAAAAGCGGTATGTATTGAACTTCTACGGTATATTGAAAAATATATAATAATTTGATATATTGTCAGTGTTGTTAGATTGGAGGATTTAAAATGTCTTATAAATGTTATGTATGTGGTAAAGGTTCTTCTTCTGGAAATACGGTTAGTCATTCTAATAAGGCTTCAAAAAGATTATTTAGACCTAACCTTCAAGAATTAAGAATAGTAGTTAACGGAAAGAAAACGAAAGAATATGTTTGTACATCTTGCATTCGTTCCGGAAAGATACAAAAGGCTATATAACCGGAATTGTACACATAATAAAAAAACAACTACTTATATTTGGTAGTTGTTTTTTTGTTGTTTTAGAAATAAAAGTTCTATATTACTAATTACTTTTTTTTATGTTCTCTTAAATATTTTCTTATTTTATTTCTCGCTTGAGCCGTAATTGCTATTGATAACCAATGCTCTTTTGGATGTACATTGTTCCTAACAATTGCTTCACACTGTTGACCTGTGTTTAATTTATAATCTAAAGAAACTAACTTTCCGTCAACTTTTACACCCATACATTTATCACCTATAGCACTATGAACTGCATAAGCAAAATCCAGTGCCGTAGCACCTTCGGGAAGTTTTATTGCCAAACCTTTTGGTGTTGTAACATATATTTGATCAAAATTGCATTCTGTTTTTATCGCCGTTAAAAACTCATTAGAGTCGGTAATATCTTTTTGTGATTCTAAAATATGTTTTATAAATTCTAAGTGTTGTTCCATATTTATATCAGTCTGTTTTAGTGTAGATGTACCGTTTTTATTAAAAGCTTCTTTGTATCTCCAATGTGCTGCTATACCGTATTCTGCTCTTTTATGCATTTCTTCTGTTCTTATTTGTATTTCAACAATAACATCCTGATTGGAGTTTATTGTTATATGAAGTGATTGATACATATTTGCTTTAGGAACGGCAATATAATCGGTAAAAGAACCTTCTAATATACTAAATTCTGACTGAACTACACTTAATATTGTATAACAATGTTCTTTTGTATCCGTAATAATTCTCATACCAAATAAATCTTGAATTGCAGAAAAAGGTTTTTCTTGCCTTTGCATTTTTTTATATATGCCATATAAATTTTTTGGTCTTGCTAATATTCTGTAAGGAATATTTAACGGTTCAATTTTTTCTTTTATTTGTTGTTCTACAATTTCAAGGTTCTTTATATTACTTTCGGATCTTGCTTGCCACTTACTTTTTATTTCATGGTATTTTGCAGGTTTCAAAACTTCAAATATTAAATCTTCAAGTTCACTTTTCCATTTGTATATTCCTAATCTGTGTGCAAAAGGAGTATATAAAGTTAATGTTTCCATTGATATTTTTTTCTGTTTATCGGGAGGCAAATATTTTATTGTCCTCATATTATGAAGTCTGTCTGCAAGTTTTATAATAATAACCCTCGTATCCTTAACTACGGCAAATAACATCTTTCTCCAATTTTCTGCCTGTTTCGTAATATTATCATTGAATTTATATGAATTTATTTTTGTTACACCTTCAACAAGAGTTGTAATTTCCTCTCCGAACTCTTCTTTTAATTCTTCTCTGATAACAAGAGTATCTTCAAGAATATCATGTAACAATGCTGCACATATAGTTGCTTCATCTAACTTTAATTCAGTAAGAATTTTTGCTGTATTTATACAATGATTAATATAAGGTTCTCCGCTTGCTCTTCTTTGGCAATAATGAGCACTTAAAGCATAATTATATGCTTTATCTATTAATTCAAAATTTGCATTCGGTAAATATTGTCTGATTAAATTTTTTAATTCTCCTATCATTTTTTTTAATTAAATTAATAATTTTAACGACAAACTGTATTTTGATACTGATTCGTTATTTAACTTATAATTTTCACCTGCTACAGATAATGAAATTATGGAAATATTTAAACCTAAACCGTAAGTATATTTTATTTTTTCTTTTTCGTTTGTAGAACTTCCTTGTGCTCCAACTCTTAAAACTAAAATATTTCCCAAAGATTGTTCTATACCAACGGAAAATAAATTATCATTTTTCATATTTCCAAATCTATAGAATTTTTTGTTCCAATCTGCAATTAAGTTAAAAGATCCTAAAATATATCCTAAACCGGTTCTCATTCCAAAAGGTAATTGATCAAAATCATAGTGCTCCCACCACATAATACCAAAAATATTTTCAAAATTCACACCTGCATATAAATTTCCTTTAATAGGTGTCATAATACCCAGATCCATAGTAAATCCGTTACCCGATGAGGTTTGTGCAAAAGGTTTTCCGTTATTAATAGAACTTTCTGCTAAAGTTCCATATAAATAAGACAGATTTAAACCGAAAGATACTCCTTTTTTATTAACGGATGCCGCAGAAATTGTAACTGCTTTTATATTTTCATCTTTTTTATAGAAATTGGTTCCATTCTTTAATTCTATACTGTTTGCCGAAAAAGTTCTCCAAGAAATTGCACCTTGTTTTTGATTTATAACAATAGAAGTAAATCCTAAATCTATAGGATTGGTATAAGATAAATCATTTTTATCTAAATCCGTATTTCTTATGATTAAAGAGGTCGCTTCTATCTGTATATGTTCGTTATTATTATAACCAAGACTTGCGGAATTATAAAAAACTCCGTCTAAACTTCCGGGTAGAGCTGCACCGGCATGTCCCATAGCGAAACCTCTGGCACTTACACC
>ONUQ01000045.1 GCA_900321055.1 uncultured Elusimicrobia bacterium | reverse complement strand
TAGAAGATAAAGCTAAAATTTATAAAAATATTAAGCTAATTATAATAAAAAGGATGAGTTCGGTAAATATTGACTTTTTATAAATATTTGACATAAAATAACAAAAAATTATATAATCACACAGAGATTGGTTTAAATAAAATGTTGAATAAGTAGTCAATTGTGAAAAATTGTATTTTTTTTTGTCATAGGGTTCGTTAGGTTTTTTTTATGGTTTTTTAAATTAAAAATCTATAAATTGTTCTTCACAGATGAACTCTTTTATATCATTTTTAGTAAGAAGAAAGTTTCCTATTTTGATTAATAAAAGTTTATTTGAAAATATCAAATTTAATAAAATCATTTTATGTATAAATCAAAAGAATAATCAATAAAATAATGAATAAGATTTATGTTTGTATTTTTTGTTAGGAGGACTTAATGTCTGATAAAGAATTAACTGTTTTATCTAAAAAAACGATGGTTGAACTTACAAAGATTGCTAAAGAACTGAAACTTGAAACCATAATGGGATTAAGGAAACAGGAGCTTATTGCAAAAATTTTGGAAGCACAAATGAAGGAAGATGGTCAAGTTTATGATGAAGGAGTATTAGAAATTAAACATGATGGTTTTGGCTTTTTAAGATCAACAGATTACAATTATTTATCAGGTCCGGACGATATTTATATAGCTCCGCAACAAATTAAAAAATTTGCTTTAAGGAAAGGTGATACTGTTGGCGGATATGTTAGACCTCCGCAAAATAAAGAAAAATATTTTGCACTGTTAAAAGTAACAAAAATTAATGGAGAAACCAATATAGATAATATAAGAGAAAGACCTTTCTTTGATAATTTGACTCCATTATATCCAAATGAAAAACTTGTTTTAGAAACTAAAACAAATGAAATATCCACCAGAATTATAGATATGTTCATTCCTATAGGAAAAGGGCAAAGAGTGTTGTTAAATGCTCCTCCAAGAACAGGAAAAACCGTTTTATTGCAGAAAATAGCAAATGCTATTACAACAAATAATCCTGAAATAACTTTAATGGTTTTACTTATAGATGAAAGACCGGAAGAAGTTACGGATATGCAAAGATCTGTTAAAGGGGAAGTTGTATCTTCTACATTTGATGAACCGGCAGACAGGCATATTCAAGTTGCGGAAATGGTTTTAGAAAAAGCAAAAAGAATTGCAGAAAACGGTAAAGATGTTGTTATATTATTAGATTCTATCACCAGACTTGCAAGAGCTTATAATGCCGTTATTCCGTCCAGTGGCAGAGTTTTATCCGGCGGATTAGATTCTAATGCTTTACAAAGACCAAAGAGATTTTTTGGTGCAGCAAGAAATATAGAAGAGGGTGGAAGTCTTACAATAATAGCAACGGCATTAATAGATACAGGCAGTAGAATGGATGATGTTATTTTTGAAGAATTTAAAGGAACCGGAAATTGTGAAGTTTATTTAGATAGAAAACTTGCAGATAGAAGAATATTCCCTGCAATAGATATTTTAAGATCCGGAACAAGAAAAGAAGAAATGTTAATAAGTGAAGATGAAAAAAATAAAATGTGGATAATGAGAAGTTTGTTTAGTAATATGAATCAAATAGAAGTGATGGAAGAACTTACAAAAAGAATGAAAACTTCTAAATCTAATAAAGATTTTTTTAAGCAAATGGAACTTGGAGCAAAAGAATAGTAATAGTATATATAATTTAAATAATAATTTTATTTTTATGTTTTCGGTTTTTTTATGCAAGAACATATAAAATATATGCAATTAGTTTTGGATTTAGCTAAAAAAGGTGAAGGATTTGTGTATCCTAATCCCATGGTTGCATGTATTATAGTTAAAAATAATAAAATAATATCCAAAGGCTATCATAAATTCTTTGGTGCAGAACATGCTGAAGTTGTTGCAATTAACAATTCAAAAACAGATGTATTAGGTTCAACTTTATATGTAAATTTAGAGCCATGCAACAATTGGGGCAAGTGTCCGCCATGTGTAGATTTAATCATAAAATCAAAAATAAAGACTGTTGTTTGTGCTATGGAAGATGTTAACCCTTTAACCTGTGGCAAAAGTTTTAAAAAACTAAAAAAAGCGGGAATAGAAGTTATAAACGGTGTGTTAGAAAAACAAGCCAAACTTTTAAATAAAGATTATATTAACCACATAAAAAAAGTAAAACCGTATATCCTTATAAAATCTGCAGTCAGTTTGGATGGAAAAATCGCAACTTCTTGCGGGGATTCAAAATGGATATCAAATTCTAAATCAAGAAAAATAGTGCATAAATTAAGAACACAATTTGATGCTATACTTGTAGGTAAAAATACGGTATTAAAAGATAATCCTATGTTGTCTTCAAGAGGATACGGCAAGAATCCTATAAGAATTTTGTTAGATGAAAAATTAAAAATACCGTCAACTTATAATATAGTTGACGGAACAATTCCTACAATAATTTTATATGATGAAAATATAAAAAAAATCCCTTTACATTTTTATAAAGATTGTATAAAGTTGGTAAGTATAAATTTTAAGAAAGCGAAAAAAGATTTTAATGTAGTAATAGAAAAATTAAATAAAATGGCATTAAAAAAAATAATGGTAGAGGGTGGCGGAGAAATAAATGCATCAGTGTTAAAAACAGGCAAAGTAAATGAAGTTATGTTATTTGTTGCTCCTATTATCGTTGGCGGAAGAACTGCAAAAACTTTTGTTGAAGGGAGCGGAGTATTAAATATAAAAGATAGTTTGAAATTAAAAAAAATAGAAGTAAAAAAAATTGATAAAGATATATTAATTATTGGGAAATTTTAAAATGTTTACAGGAATAACGGAAGATATTGGTAAAGTTATAAATATTACAAACTCACAATTAGAAATAGAAACATGTTTAGATGATATAAAAATCGGTGACAGTGTTGCTGTTAACGGAGTATGTTTAACAGTAGTAAAAATATCCGACAATAAAATAAGTTTTGATTATAGTCCTACAACAAGTGATATTACAAATATTTCGTTACTTAAAAAAAATGCTGTAGTTAATTTAGAAAGAGCTTTAACTTTAAAAACAAGACTCGGAGGACATATAGTTTCCGGACATATAGATACCAATACAACAATTATAGATATAAAAAAAGAAGATAGATTTTATTTTATATTTTTTAAAATAAACGAAGATATAAAAAAATATATTGTAAAAAAAGGTTTTATTTCCATAGATGGTATAAGTTTGACTGTTGCACAAAATGACAACGAAAAATTTTCTGTTACAATGATTCCCGAAACATTTAATAAAACAATATTTCATACAAGAAAAATTGGTGATATAGTAAATATTGAACTTGATGTTCTGGCAAAATATGTAGAACATATGTTAAATAACGAAAATAATAAAAAAGAGATAACATTTGATTTTTTAAAAGAAAACGGTTTTTGTTAGAAGAGAAGAATCGGATGTGCACGGTTATGGCAACATAGAAACGACGATGACAAAAAAACAGAGAATTATAAAATTAAAAAATTAAAAACAAAAGATAAAAAAGTTTGATGTAGTTTTTAGTTAAAGTACGAAAAAGAAGTAATCTGTAAAAGAAAATATATTTAATGTATATACGATAAAAATAAAAATGTTTTTCTTATAACGAAATAGAAAATAGGAGTAAATTTATGACAAAAGAAAGGTTTTCAACTATTGAATCTGCAATAAAGGATATAAAAAAAGGAAAGATGGTTATAGTTGTTGACGATCCTTCAAGAGAAAACGAAGGTGATTTAGTTTGCTCGGCACAAAAAGTAACTCCACAAATAATAAATTTTATGACAAAATATGCAAGAGGATTGGTATGTGCACCCGTAAACGGGAAAACATTAGACAGATTAGAAATTGATGTTATGGAAAAAAAACATGTTATAAATAAAAATATATCTTGTTCGTTTACGGAATCTATAGATTATAAAAAAGGAACAACGACAGGTATATCTGCTTACGATAGAGCAAAAACAATTAAAGCTTTGTCTGATAAAAAAACAGTAGCAGATGATTTTGTAAGACCCGGTCATATATTCCCGTTAAGATATAAAGAAGGGGGAGTTTTAGTTAGAGCGGGACATACCGAGGCATCCGTAGATTTATCTATACTTGCAGGACTTGATGCCAGTGCGGTTATATGTGAGATTTTGAAAGATGACGGAACAATGGCAAGGTTGCCTGACCTTATAACTTTTGCAAAAAAACATAAATTAAAAATAATTACCGTCCAAGATTTAATTAAATATAGAAGAGAAACTGAAAAGTTAATAAGGGAAGTTGTAAGTGTTAATTTTCCTACAAAATTTGGAACTTTTAAATTAACATTATTTGAAGATACGATAACAAAAGAAGTTCACCTTGCTATAGTTAAAGGTGAGGTTAAAGGTAAAAAAAATGTGTTAGTCAGAGTTCATTCTTCATGTGAAACAGGAGACATTTTTCATTCTTTAAAATGTGATTGCGGACAGCAATTAGAAAATGCACTTATGATGATAGAAAAAGAAGGTACAGGTGTTGTTTTATATATGCATCAAGAGGGTAGGGGGATAGGACTTGCAAATAAACTAAAAGCATATAAATTGCAAGAAGAAGGGCTTGATACTGTTGAAGCAAATGTTGCATTGGGGTTTGCCCCGGAT
>ONUQ01000009.1 GCA_900321055.1 uncultured Elusimicrobia bacterium | reverse complement strand
GCTATTAACGAATTACCATCAGAAGGTTTGGTAATACCTTCTGTTACATCACCCATAAACATAATCTTTCTATCTTCTGAGTTTTGTAACTGAGCTTCTATTGAACTTTTTGCTTCAGCAGTAACTTCAACCAAAATAGTTTCCCCTCCTGCTGTTTGGAAACCGGAACCATCCATTATATTAATTGAAGATGCACTAACTATAGCATAAGTTTTACCTGTTTCTTTATCTGTATAGAAACCGCTTCTTAAATCATTCATAGCTTGCTCATCATTAGTATCTATGCCTAAACTTTCTGCCATAGCTATAATCTCTTGTTCACTTGCACCTTGTGGAAATAAAGTACCTTCAACTACAGGATCTGTACCTGCTTTCGTTTTTGTAGCACCTTCAATATCTGTAGTATAGTTAGCATAAGTACCAAAAGCAGCTGCACCGCCATAAAATACCGTACCTGAATAGGTAATATTTGTATAAGAATCTACCGAATAAGTAGCATCCGGACAAGCAGGAGTTGTATCATCTTTTAATTTACCAGCTTCTTTTAGTTGTGTTTCATTTGCTTCTACAATTTCTTTAGCTGATAAAGCTCCACTGGTACCTATTGTTGCTTGAAATAAAACGGAAGAAGGACCGTTTGAATAGCTAAGAGCTTTCTTTATATTATCTAACTTACAACCAAATTTGCTTAAATCTATACCTTTATTAAGTATATCGCTAACAGCTTTAGGATTTTTTTCTAAATAATCATTAACTTTCTTCATATCAATATAACCATTTGTCATAATAGCCGGGTTATTTGTATCTAAAATTTGATCTGCATACACTTGTATATTAGTTATAGTTGTTCCTGATCCTTCAACCGGTTTTGCTTCTCCGTTTTCAAATTTATACTTAGTACCTTTAAAACCTTCTCTCAAACCTTTTTGATATTCTGCCATAAGAGCATCTCTCTTGTAAGACATATCTTTACTACCTATAGCACTAAATAACTGTCTACCCCACTGATCAAAAAATGTAGTTGTTCCAACTTTATTACCCATACCATCACGACCTTCGGCATTAAAATAAGAAGTCATCACACCATTTGAATTATAAGTATACACTCCAATTGTTGCTCCCTGATCATTATTAACATATCTTGGACGACCATCACCACCATAATATGTAGTATTACCAGTTGCAAAGTCTGTACTGCTAAAAATAAAATTATTTGCTGTATATTTTGTTTCTGATACTTTTAAAGCATCATATTCTTTTAATTGTTCTTTCAAAGAATCTGAAGCTTCTTTTCCTTCTGTTTTTACAGCTGTTCCAACTTTCCCTGTTTTCAATGTTTTGTCAGGATCTGAAGAAAATTTATTAAATCTATATACAGTATCTGTTCTTACACCATTACTATCATAAGATATTTTTGTATAATTTATTGATGCTTCAAGAGTCATAAAACCACTACCTGTTTTTGTAGCACTATAAGTTATAGTTTCAATTCCGGACACAAAACCTTTGTCATCGTATCTGTATAAAGATGTAGGAATAAGACCTCCATTTATGGAAGAATTTGATTGGTAAGTAGCCATAACCTTTCCATTTTGAGAAACTGTCAAAGTCGGACCGGTAAATGTATCACCAAAAGAAATGGATGCGGACATATTAACTCCGCTACTTAATGTTTCTATTAATTTATCAATAAATTCTCCTGAAATATGGGTTTCTAAATAATCATTGGATCCATCCGCAATCTTATAGTCTCCCTGTAAAAATACTTTTGTATGTTCAACACCTTTATCATCAGTCCATTTATATACATAAGGTGTCTCATCCGTATTACTGAATGTGCTTGCACTTAAAATAGCTCCTGTATCAGGATCTGTTGCTATTTGTTTTAATGCCTGAGGATTTACACCCATCTTTATCAATGTTTCATTAAACCAATCGGCTTTTGCTTGATCTTTCATATTTTTTAGTTTAGTATTTTCTGCAGTTTCTCTTCTTCTTTCAACTTCATCTTTTATATAATTTGCATTATCTTTTACTGCAGTATTTCCTGCATCTTTTATTTTTTGCTTTATTGCTTCTTCTTTTCTTTTTTCAAAATCGGCATCTGTTTCACCATCTTTTTTCTTCAATTCTTTTTCTACATCTTTTGCTGCTGTTTCTTTTGCTTTTTGTTCTGCATTAAATCTAACCTCTGCAGTTACTCTTGTTTCCAAATCACTTTTAATATTCTCTTTTTCTTCATCACTTAAACTTATACCTTCCAATCTTTTATTCAATTCATCAACATTAAAATCGGAAGCCTTAAAATTAACAGAGTTAAGATTCCAAGAATTACCTGCATCCGTTGCAGAAAATCTTGCACCTGAAGAATCAAATAAAGTAACACTTCCACCTGCTGATGTAGCAGAAATTAAAGTTCCCGCATAATAACTAAACATAGTTGTAACACTTCCAACCAAATTACCACTTTTTACGGCACCAACCATTATTGTCTTAGAGTTGTTACCGTTACCGTAAGACTTGTTAAATTCTTCTGCATAATCATTATAGGCTGAAAATGCATTAACTACACCAAAACCTACACATACCACCATTGCCAAGACAAAAGACATTATTTTTTTGTTCATGACCACACCTCCTAAAATAAATTTAACTTCCTACTTTCTTGCATACATTATATCCTATTTATTAGAAAAATGTCAAAATAATTTGTAAAAAAAATGTAAAATTTGATTGTAAAACATTAATAAAGACATATAACTAAAAATTTTTAGACTGAAACATTTCATGTTTTTAACTTATGCATACGAGCCAACACATACTATATTAATTATTTTATTTTTCATACTATTTTTTAAAAACTCGTTTAAAAATGTAATCTACATTTTTAAAGTGTGGTGTAATATCACAATCTCTTCTAATTTCTTTTTCGTTCATATATTTTCTTAATTCTTCATCTTTTAAAGCAACATTTTCTAAACTTATATTCTCTTCTCTTGCCTTAAATGCTAATCTTTGCATTATCGCATAACCTTGTTCTCTTGTTAAACCTTTATCAACTAATGTCAGTAAAAGTGTTCCCGAACAAATAACATCTTGTGTTTTGTTAAGATTCTTCTTCATATTTTCAGGATAAACATTTAATCCGCTAAGTAATCCTTGCATTCTTTTCAAAATATAGAAAAGCCCCATGGTTGCATCGGGCAACATAATTCTTTCCGTTGAAGAATGACTTATATCTCTCTCATGCCACAATGCAATATTTTCCATTGCGGTCATTGCATATCCTCTTAAAAGTCTTGCAAAACCACATACATTTTCCGATATTATGGGATTTCTTTTATGAGGCATTGCTGATGATCCTTTTTGCCCTTTTGTAAAAGGTTCTTCCGCTTCTGCAACTTCTGTTCTTTGTAAATGTCTTATTTCAATTGCTATTCTTTCTAAATTTGCTCCTACATGAGCTATTGTTGATAAGTAAATTGAGTGTCTGTCTCTGGGAACAATTTGTGTTGATACAGGTTCACATTTTAAATGTAATTTTTTACAAACATATTCTTCAACTTTCGGGCTTAAATGTGCAAAGGTTCCCACAGCTCCGGAAATTGCACCATAACTAACCGTTTCTAATGCATAGTTTAATCTGTCAAGAGAACGACTAAGTTCACTATACCAATTTGCAACTTTTAAACCGAATGTTGTAGGTTCGGCATGAACACCATGACTTCTTCCCATAGTTGGTGTATATTTATATTTTTTTGCCAATTTTTTTGTTATATTCATTAATTCTTTTGTTTCTTTTAGAAGAAGCAAACAAGATTGTCTCATTTGAACTGCAAGAGATGTATCCAAAACATCAGATGATGTCATTCCCATATGCAAAAATCTGGCTTCAGGACCAACAGTTTCAACAACACTTGTTAAAAATGCTATAACATCATGTTTTACAGTCTTTTCTATTTCATTAATTCTATCTTTATTTATCTTTGCTTTTGCTCTAACTTTATCTATCGCGGATTTTGGAACTACCCCCAATTTACTCATAGCTTCCGATGCTAAAATTTCTACTTCCAACATTATTTTGAACCTATTGTCATCAGTCCAAATTGATTCCATTTCCGGTTTTACATATCTTGGTATCATAGTTTTTACCTTCTTTATTTTAAATTTTCTATTACTTTTTTTATTGCTTCAGGGAAAATTATATGTTCTTGAACTAATACCCTTTTTGCGACATCTTCAGGAGTATCTGTTTCATAAACAGAAACTTCTTTTTGAAGTATTATTGAACCCGTATCATAATTTTCATCCACATAATGAACCGTAGGTCCCGATTTTTTTTCTTTAGCTTTTACTACGGCTTCATGAACAAAATGTCCATACATCCCTTTCCCACCGAATTTAGGAAGCAAAGCAGGATGAATATTCAAAACTCTTGATTTATATTCTTTAACTATTACATCAGGAATCTTTTTAAGATATCCGGCCAGACAAATTAAATCCGCATCAGAGTCTTTTATGAGATTATACAACTGTTTATCGTAATCATTTTTATCCATATTTTTATAATCAAGAGCAATTGCTTTTATATTTTCTTTTTTTGCTCTTTCAAGCCCGTAAGCAGACGGATTACTGGATATTACAAGAACAACCTCAGCAATATCTTTTAATATTCCGCTTCTTGTTTGTTCTATTATAGATTGTAAATTTGACCCGCCACCTGAAACTAATACGGCTAATTTTTTCATTATATTATTTCAACACCTTTTTTGCCTTTTTGAACAAAACCTATAGCTTTTGCACCTTTAAAAGATTTCATAACTTCTTTTGCAAATTCCGGTCTAACGAATATTGCCATACCGATACCCATATTCAATGTTCTATAAATATCTTCGTCAGGAACATTTCCTTTCTTTTGTATTATATTAAATATTTCAGGCACTTTCCATAAACCTTTATTAATTATCACATGTGCATCTTTCGGCAAAATTCTACCGATTTTATCATAAAAACTTCCACCGGTAATATGTGCAAGTCCTACTATTTTATTTTTCTTACCGTTATTGAATTTTTTTAATGCCGTCAAAACTTCTTTTACATAAATTTTTGTAGGAGCAAGCAATTCTTTGGAATATTTCTTCAATTCCTGTTCATTAAAAACTTTTCTTATTAAAGAATATCCGTTAGAGTGCGGACCGCTTGAAGGAAGGCCGATAACAACATCTCCTTCTTGAATATCTTTACCTGTTATCTCCTTACCTTTTTCAATTATACCAACTGAAAAACCGGCTAAATCATATTCTTCCCCTTTATAAAAACTTGGCATTTCTGCAGTTTCTCCTCCAATAAGTTGAGAATCTGCCTGTTTGCAACCGTCCATAATACCTTGTACAACCGTTTCCGCCAAATCAACATTTAACTTACCGCAAGCAAAATAATCCAAGAAAAAAAGCGGTTTTGCACCTACACAAATAATATCGTTAACATTCATAGCCACTAAATCTATACCAACCGTATCATGTTTATTAACTAAAAAAGCTATCTTTAACTTTGTTCCTACTCCATCGGTAGAGCTAACTAAATTATATTTTGTTCCATCTATCGGAAATGCTCCGCCAAATCCACCGACCTTCGGAAGTTTTTTCTTAAGTCTTTTAACCAACTCATTTCCGGCATCAATATTTACACCTGCTTTTTGGTAAGTAATAGCCATAAATTCTCCCTCAAAACTCTAAATATGCTCTTCTATATTGTTTGCATTATTATAGAACATTTTAATTTTAAATAAAAGATTTTTATTTATTATCTGTAAAAATAATTTAAAATTTTGTAAAATCAGTGAAAGAAATTTTTTAAAGGAAAATTCAAAAATGATTAGAGTTGGAATTATTGGTATCACAGGTTATACAGGTGAGGAATTATTAAGAATTTTATCACACCATAAAGATGTTAAAATTACGGTTCTTGCCGGTAGAGCAGAATCAGAAATTAGAAATTTGAAAGATATATATCCTAAATATGCGGATTTGAATTTAAAGTGTTATCCGTTGAATATAGAACAAATGAAAAAAGAAACAGATGTAGTATTTTTAGCTTTATCGCATGCCGTAGCTTTTGAAGTTGTTCCTGACTTAATAAAAGCGGATATAAAAGTTATAGATTTATCGGCAGATTTTAGAATAAAAAATCCTGATACTTATGAGAAATGGTATGGAGTAAAACATACAGGAAAAGAATTTATCAGGGATGCTGTTTATGGTCTTGTAGAATTAAACAGAGATAAAATAAAATCAGCCAAACTTATTGCAAATCCCGGATGTTATCCTACAACAGTTTTGCTGGGTTCTGCACCGGCAATTAAAAATTGTTTAGTAAAATCAGATAGTATTATAATAGATTCAAAAAGCGGTGTTTCCGGTTCCGGAAGAAAAGGTGTAAAAAATTATTATGAAACGGAAGCTCCGACAGCAAGAGCATACAAAGTTGGCGGAAATCACAGACATATTCCTGAAATAGAACAAGAACTTTCAAATATGTTTGGTAAAGATATAACAATAACTTTTACTCCTCAAATTATCCCTATGGAAAGAGGAATGTTATCTTGCATATATTATGATTTATCAAAAAATATTGAAGTTAGTGAAATTATAAAAATTTATAAAGATTTTTATAAAAATACAAATTTTGTAAAAGTCTTAGATGAAGGAAAATTTCCTTCAATAAAGAATGTTGCAGACACAAATTATTTAGAGATAGGAATGGCAACAGATAAGAGAACAAATAAATTAATTATAATTTCTGCACAAGATAATTTAGTTAAAGGTGCATCTGGACAGGCTGTTCAAAATATGAATGTAATGTTTGGCCTTGATGAAACAGAAGGTTTAATGAAATTATATTAATAAATTATTATGTCAAAAATTATGTCAAAACAAAAAAATCCTTTTTTATCTGACAGTTTATCCAAATTGTTATTTAAGTTTTCTGCTCCTGCCGTTGCCGGAATGATTGCAGGGGCATTGTATAATATTGTTGCAAGACTTCTTATTGGAAATGAAGTTGGTCCGTTAGGTATCGCAGGTATTACCGTAACATTTCCATTATTAATTTTGTATATAGCTTTCAGTGCTTTTGTCGGTGTTGGCGGAAATGCTTTATTTTCAATATGTTTAGGTAAAAAAGATTTTAACAAAGCTGAAAACATTATAGGAAATACATTAGTTTTATTAATTATAGTTTCTTTAGGTGTTTCTGCTTTTATATATATTTTTTTAGATAAAGTATTAATATTGTTGGGAGCAAGTTTAGATGTTTTGCCTTATGCAAAAGAATATATGAAAATAGCTATGTTTGGTTTTTCTATTTGGGGAATAGGTGCTGGTATGAACCATTTTATAAGATCAAGCGGACACCCTAACATAGCATTAATAACTCAAGTTGTCGGAAATGTTGTTAATATAATTGTCGGTATAGTATTTGTATATTATTTTCATTGGGGAATGAAAGGTGTAGCTTTAGCAGGTGTTATCGGACAAATTGTAGGTGCAGTTTGGATAATAAGTTTCTTTTTAAGCAAAAAATGTATATACAAAATCAGAGTTAAATATTTTATTTTAAAAAAAGAAATAGTTTTTGCAACTTGTGCAATAGGAATATCTCAATTTGTTTTTGAAATTTCTTCTTGTTTATTAAATTTTATAATGAATAAAACATTAGTCTGTTATGGCGGAGATATTGCACTTGCTGCCATAGGTATAGTAATGTCCGTAAATTCAATAATAACTTTTTCTATCTTTGGAATATCTCAAGGAACACAACCTTTAGTAGGATATAATTTTGGTGCTAAACATTTTGCTAATGCAATACAAACTACAAAAATGGCCATTAGATGGAGCAGTATAATTTTAATATCAGGTTTTTTTATAACAGAAGTTTTTGCTGTTCCTGTAGTAAAATTGTTTAACTCCACTAATCAAGAACTTATTAATATGGCAGCGAGAGGTTTAAGATTTGTTAACTTTATGTTACCTATTATATCTTTGCATATTTTTGGCAGTACCTATTTTCAAGCAATAAACAAACCTATGCAAGCAATGATATTGAGTTTATCCAGACAAGTATTACTCTTAATACCGTTTGTTTTAATTTTGCCTCTATTTTTGGGATTAGACGGAGTATTTTTAGCTACAACATTTGCCGATTTTTTTGCTTGTTTAATATCAGCATTTTTACTTCACCATTATTTCCATAAACATAATCAAACTCTACTCGTATCAAAAAAAATTCATAATAAAATATCTTTTATAAATAAAATAAAAAATTAATTTTTATGATACAAAAATTTGAATAATATACTCTAATTTGATAGAATAGTAGTCAAAATAATTTTAAAGGAGTTTTTATGTCTATAGTTAAAGAAGGTTATCCTTTTATTTTGGTTTTTTTAGCAGCAGGTTTTATTTGTTCTTTTATATTTGATCCGTTGGCCATAATTTTGTATCTTTTATCTGCTTTTTGTTTTTTCTTTTTTAGAGACCCGGATTTAACAATAAATGAAGATAAAAAATTCATATTATCTCCTTGTAATGGAACAGTGATGAATGTTTTAACAAATGAAAACGGACAAACAGAAGTAAGAGTATTTATGTCAGTTTTTAATGTTCATTTACAGAGATCTCCTATTTCAGGAACAGTTACATCAGTTGAACATAAACCCGGAAAATTTTTAAAGGCTCATTTGCCTGAAGCATACATTGAAAACGAACAAAATGTAATAACAATAGAAAATGAAAACGGCACATATATTGTAAAACAAATTGCCGGTATCTTGGCAAGAAGATGTGTTTCTTGGGTAAAACCGGGTGATGTAATAAAGCAGGGTGATAAAATCGGTGTTATTAAATTTAGTTCTCAAGTTGATTTAATTATGCCTGCAGGTTATGATGTTAGAGTAAAAGTTGGAGATAAAGTAACTTCCGGACTTTCTATATTTGCAGTGATTAATCAGAATGTATAAAAATTCGTAAGTTTGAAATTTAATACAGAAAACGAATTTGAAAATTATTCATGGCAACCGATAATAAATTGGCAAAGATATTAAAAGAAATATTAATTGTAGCCGAGAAAGACGGAAAAACGAATATAATGACGGATTTAAGTGTTTTTTTTGTTCTTTATTTTTATCGTTTCTATAAGGTAGTTTAGCAGGAATTTGTAAAATAATAAAGACTTTTTAAAAATTATCAGGTAAAATTTTTGACTTATCAGTTAAGAAAAAACTTTATTTATTCTCAGCTGTAAGCTATAAACTAAAATTACGAAGTATTTTTAAGGAGATAAAAATGCCATCTTTAAAGAAAGGATTATATGTTTTACCAAGTATGTTTACAGCAGGAAATCTTGCATCCGGCTTTCTTTCGATAATATATGCAATAAATGGTGATTTTAATTTATCTGCATGGTTTATTATACTTGCTATTGCATTTGATATGACTGACGGTAGAGTTGCAAGACTTACAAAAACAATGAGTAAGTTTGGTATGGAGTTTGACTCTTTATGTGATTTAATTTCTTTTGGGGTTGCTCCTGCAATTTTAATGTATCAATTAGTTTTAAATACAAAGGGAAATGTTGGAATAGCTATATCAGTTTTATTTGTTGTTGCAAGTGCAATAAGACTTGCAAAATTCAATGTTAAAGCGATGGAACCTGTAGATGAATCTAAGCCTAAAAGTGATATGTTTTCAGGTTTACCTACTCCGGCTTCAGCAGGCTTAATAGCATCTTTTGTACTAAGTTATGAAATATTTGACGGATCGGTTTTAAATTTTAAAACAATTCCGTTATTAATGAAGAAAATGCCATTTTTCTTTGAAGCTATGCCAATCATAATGTTATTGTTAGCTTTTTTAATGGTTTCAACGGTTCCTTACGGAGCTTTTAAGCATGTTAAATGGACAAGACCAAAATCAATACAAGTGTTTTTCTTGGCAATAGTTTTTATCGTTTTGATTTGTACATATCCGCAAAATACAATTTTTATAATATTTTTATTATATGTTTTATCGGGGTTTGCAGTTTTGTTAGTTAGAGGATATAAAATAAGAAAGACATTAACAAAATTAAAAAATAATAAAGAAAACAAAAATGAAAATAAATAACTATATATTAGAAATATTACATATAGGTTTTTTAGGTAACTGGCGATTATGTAAGAAAAAGATTTTGTCTTTTTTTGTAAAAATTTAAAAAAAATTAAGAGAAATATAAATTGAAAGTTGTAGAATTTGTAATGCCGGATAAAGAGAATATTAGATTTGTGTAGTTTGTAACGAATTTGTAATTGAAAATTATCATTCTTTAGTAAAAGCCGAAAAATTTAGAAGGGAATTGTTTTGAGAAATTTGAACGAAGGAACAGATAGATTAATTATTTGAGTTGTTTTTTATTTTTTCGTTTTATTATCCCAAAATATTATGGTTTGGAATATGAAAATTAAAAAATCTAAAAAGAAAAACAAAGAAAATTCTTTCAATTATAAATTGTTCAAATATTAAAAAGTTTATCATAAGTTTCATTGTCAGAATTTGTGACAGACAGTCTAATTCCTTACATTGCATAAGATTTAAGAATATTGGATTAATAAAAATTTGGTACATTATCAGTTAGGAATTTAAGAAAATTTTAAATTGTAATATACAAAAGTAAAGAAAATAAGGTTATATAAAAGAGTAGTTTAAAATTTAATTTTTTTGTATTAGGAGATATATTTATGAAAAGAAGTAATAAAGATACTGTTGTTTTTTTTGATACAACTTTAAGAGATGGAGAACAATCCCCAGGAGCAAGTTTAACTTTTCAAGAAAAATTGTTGGTTGCACAACAGCTTGCTACTATGAATGTAGATATTATAGAAGCCGGTTTTCCTGTATCAAGTCAAGGTGATTTTGAATCTGTAAAATCAATTGCTCAACAAATAAAAGGTCCTGTTATTTGCGGTCTTTCAAGAGCAAACGAAAAAGATATTACAACTTGTTGGAATGCTATAAAATATTCTACAAAACCAAGAATACATACTTTTATTGCGACATCGGACTTACACATAGAAAAGAAATTACAAAAAACCAGACAGCAGGTTCTTGATATGGCTGTAAATGCCGTAAAACTTGCAAAGAGTTTTTGCGAAGATGTTGAATTTTCTGCAGAAGATGCAAGCAGAAGTGATGTTGATTATTTGTGTTCGGTTATAGAAGCGGTTATTGATATGGGAGCAACAACCGTAAATATTCCCGATACTGTCGGATACAGTCTTCCATCAGAATTTGGAAAATTAATTGCAACAATAAAACAGAAAGTAAAAAATATAGATAAAGCCGTTATAAGTGTTCATTGTCATAACGATTTAGGTTTAGGTGTTGCAAATTCACTTGCTGCAATAGAAAATGGTGCAAGACAAATAGAGTGTACGGTTAACGGTATCGGAGAAAGAGCAGGAAATGCCGCAATAGAGGAAATTGTAATGGCTATAAAAACAAAGCCGATGTTTTTTCCTGTATCTTATAACATAAATACAAAAGAAATTTATAAATCAAGTAAACTGGTTTCAAATTTAACAGGAATAATAGTTCAACCTAATAAAGCCATTGTAGGAGTAAATGCTTTTGCTCATGAATCAGGTATTCATCAAGATGGAATGCTCAAAGATAAAAGAACTTATGAAATTATGTCTCCTCAGGAT
>ONUQ01000114.1 GCA_900321055.1 uncultured Elusimicrobia bacterium | reverse complement strand
TGATTTACAAAGTTTATGTATTAAAATTTTAAAACATTATAAAGTTGATTATGGACAAGATAAAGATAATAAAATATATGTAATCATTTTTGATGGGGCTTGGTTATGGGAAGAATATATAAATACAGTTTTGAAACAATCTAAAAAATTTAAATTTAAACATCCTCAAAATAAAAATAAAGAAGGTGCTATTAATTTATTTTCAGATAATAACCAATATAAAATATATCCAGATTTTTATTATAAAGACAAAGATAAAAGTATTGTTCTAGATGCAAAATATAAAAAACTAATAAACGATAAAATAGATAGAGATGATATGCATCAAATTATTACATATATGCATACTTTAGAAGCTAAAAAAGGTTGTTTTATACACCCACAAGAGAAAAAAGAAAATGAAGACAATTTTAAATTTGGAGAAATTGGTGAATTAAAGATACAGTTATAGTAATTCGACTTTTTATATAATTTAAGCAGGTTATTCTTATGTCAATGATAAAAGTATCTAATTTAACTTTTAATTATGAATCACATCCTGATTATATTTTTAAAGATGTTTCTTTTATTATTGATACTAATTGGAAATTGGGTTTTATCGGAAGAAATGGAAAAGGTAAAACAACTTTTTTAAATTTGTTGTTAGGTAAATATGAATATACCGGCTCTATAAAAGCAGATGTTGATTTTGATTATTTCCCTTTTGAAGTTAGTGATACAAGTTTAACTTCGTACGAAATTGCTCAAAATCATAACCCTTTATACGAACAATGGAAATTTGAAAGAGAAATCTCATTATTGGATATGGATACCGATGTGTTAGACAGACCGTTTAATACATTAAGCGGAGGGGAACAAACAAAGATATTATTTGCAATGTTGTTTTCAAAAGAAAATAATTTTCTTTTGATAGATGAGCCGACAAACCATTTAGATGTTAATGCAAGAATTTCGGTAACAAAATATTTGAATAGAAAAAAAGGATTTATATTAGTCTCTCACGACAGAACTTTTTTGGATAATTCCGTTGACCATATTTTATCTGTTAATAGAGCTAATATTGAAGTAGTAAAAGGTAATTTTACATCCTGGTATGAAAACAAAACAAGACAAGATAATTTTGAATTAAACGAAAATGCCAGATTAAAAAAAGATATTTCAAGATTACAAGAATCTGCAAGAAAAACTGCGGAATGGTCTAATAAAGTAGAAAAATCAAAATATACTATGGCTTGGGACGGAGCAATAGATAAAGGGTTTATCGGTAGCAAAGCAGCTAAGATGATGAAAAGATCAAAAGTTACTCAAAAAAGGATGGAACAAGAATCGGTAGAAAAGTCAAAGTTGCTAAAAAATATTGAAGTGATTGAAAATTTAAAATTAAGTCCGTTAGTTAACAGAAAAGGTCATTTAATAGAAATAAATAATTTAAGTATTTCGTATGATAACAGAAAAGTATTATCCGATATAAGTTTTTATTTGGATGACGGTGAAAGATTACAGCTAAAAGGAAAAAACGGTAGCGGTAAATCCAGTATAATTAAGTTAATATTGGGAGAAGATATAGCTTATGATGGAGATATACATATCCAAAGTAATTTGAAAATATCTTATGTATCACAAGAAACTTCAAATCTGTTTGGAAGTTTAAAAGAATATATTGATACAAACAGAATTGATGAGCCTTTATTTAAAGCTATTTTAAGAAAAATGGATTTTGAACGGGAACAATTTAATAAACCGATTGAAAGTTTCAGTGAAGGGCAAAAAAAGAAAGTATTGTTGGCAAAAAGTATATGTGAACAAGCCAATATATATATTTGGGATGAACCGTTAAATTATATTGATATATTCAGTAGAATGCAGATAGAAAAATTAATTAACGAGTATCGTTTGACAATGATATTTGTAGAACATGATGAAACATTTGCAAATGAGATTGCCAATAAAGAAGTAAATTTGGATAGAAAGTAAAGCAATTAATTGGCATTACAATATCTATTCCATATATAAAGATTTTATTAATGAAGGAAAAATAATAAATCAAAATCTATTGAAAGTGATAAGAAAGAATAAGGATATGAATAATATTTTTATCTTCGGATTTCTTCAATAAAACTTAAAACAATCCTAAACAAGACGAGCTAAAGTTATCATTTCTTTGCAATGGAATAAAATAAGTAAACATTATTGATTTGTTGTTAGATAAATAATCTTTATTCTACATTACAATTTGATGATAGTTATAACTTTACCAAACATAAAAAGTTGCTTTTTAGGCGACCTTTATTGATTGTTGATTTGTTATAATAAAAAATTACAATAAGGTTTTGTATATACCATAGAGATGTTTTGCTTACTATGATATAATATATTGGCAACAGTTAAAAAAATACATATCAAAAATACAAATATATTAATTGTATTTTTTGATATAACTATGTTGTTTGAGTTTAGA
>ONUQ01000023.1 GCA_900321055.1 uncultured Elusimicrobia bacterium | reverse complement strand
TTAGCTAAAAGTTTTAAGAGGAAGAAGATGAAAAAAGATTTTTATGAAGTTTTGGGAATTCAAAAAGGTGCATCGGAAGAAGAAATTAAAAAAGCATACAGACGACTGGCCATAAAATATCATCCTGATAGAAATCCCGGAAATAAAGAAGCAGAAGAAAAATTTAAAGAAATAAATGAAGCTTATGATGTGTTATCCAATCCGCAGAAAAGACAACAATATGATTCGTTCGGACATGAAGGAATGAACGGTTTTGGTGGCGGAGCAGGCGGTGCCGGAGGCTTTGGCAATATGGGTGACATGGGCGACATATTCGGTGATATATTCGGTGATATATTCGGCGGAGGTAGAGCAGGTAGAGGCGGACATTCACAAAAACAATATAGAAAAGGTGATGATATCAGATACGATTTAAATATATCTTTGCTTGATGCAATGACCGGAAAAGAAGTAGCATTGGATGTTACAAAAAGAGATACTTGCCAAACTTGTCATGGAACAGGTGCAAAAGCAGGAACATCTCCAAAAACTTGTCCTAAATGCAGAGGAACGGGACAGGTTAGAGTAAGTCAAGGCTTTTTCTCGTTCAGTCAAACATGTCCGAATTGTCATGGTGAAGGTCAAGTTATAGATAATCCGTGTCCGACTTGTAGGGGAACTGGAACTATAAGAACAAGCAAAACCATAAAAGTAAGAGTTCCTCAAGGTGTAAATGACGGTAGCACATTAAGAGTTTCCGGTGCCGGAGATGCAGGACCAAACGATGCCCAATCTGGAGACTTATATGTTGTAATACACTTAAGAAAACAATCCGGTGTTGAAAGAAACGGAGACGATTTGTATACGGAGATAAAACTTACATTTGCACAAGCCGCACTTGGTTTAGATTATGATGTTCCGGTTTTGGATGGAACCGTAAAAGTTAAAATAGCTCCGGGAACACAACCGGGAACAGAACTGCGAGTTAGAGAGCATGGGTTTCCAAAACTTGGCAGAAGAGGTATTCGTGGCGATTTATATGTTAAAGTTAATGTTTCCGTACCAAAGAGTTTAAATAGTGAACAGAAAAAGGCATTGTTTGAATTTGCTAAAACTATGGGTGAAATTCCAAAAGATGCAGTTCAAAAAAATGACAGTTTCTTTAAAAAGTTTTTCAGCTGATAATTATTTTAAAAATATAACAGGTTTAAGCAGGGGAAAGTTTTTTTATTTCCCCTGCTTTTTTTTGTATAATACAAAACAATACCAAAAGAGGACTTTTTCAATTGAATAATAATATATTTGCAATTATAGTAACTTATAACCCAAACAATTCGTTGATTAGGTTATATAATTCCATAAAGGAACAAGTTGATGAAATTGTTATTGTTGATAATAGCAGTTGTAATAATGATTCCGTAGAAATTCTAAAAATATTGGAAAAAGATGTTTTTATAATACATAATAAACAAAATTTAGGTGTTGCTTCTGCTCTTAACTGGGGATTAAAAATTGCTATGGATAAAAATTATCAATGGGTTCTTACTTTGGATCAAGATAGTGAATTTTTACCAAACACATATAAGTTACTTTTAGATTTTTATGAAAAATTGAAAGATAAAGCTAAAACGATGATTATTGCTCCTAAAGCAATAGAGAGAGTAAACTTAGATAAAAATGTTTTATTCTATTCAAAAGAGGTTGTATGGAATGATGCTATATTAAATCTTACCTCGGGAAGTTTAATAAAAGCGGAAGCTTTTGATAAAGTTGGATTATTTGATGATAAATTATTTATAGAACAAGTGGATAACGATTTTTGTTATAGGTTAATAAAAAATAGATATAAAATAAAAGTTGCTCAAAATATAAACTTTATTCAAGAAATAGGTAATGCAAAAAGAGTATGCGGTTGTGTAGTTAGAAACCACAATTCTAAACGAAAATATTATTTACCAAGAAATGTTACCATAATGTTAAAAAAGTATTTTTTTATAGCTCCTTATACAACAATGAGATATTTTTTAGGTGGTACATTCTTTAGTTGGTTAAAAGTTTTGTTGTTTGAAAAAGAAAAGGTAAAAAAAATAACATGTGGTTTTAAAGGATTTATTGATGGAGTTTTTAATGTCCGTAGGAATATATTATGAAATATAAAAATATTATAATATTAGCCGATGCTGGAATAGGAGATTTTATTTGGGCAACATCTGCATTGTCGTTGATAAGACAATATGATGAAAATATTAAAATAACTTTAGTTACTTGTGATAAATATATAGAACTCATAGATAGCAGTTTAAAAATCAATGAGATTGTTACGACAAATAATAAATATCATGTAAACAAAAATTCTTTTGTAAGAATAGCTTATAAAATATTTTGGTCAATAAAAAATTTTAAATATTTTTATAAAAAAGATATCTGTTTAATTTTAGATATTTCTATGTTCTTTACACTAACGGCAAAGTATTTGTATAGAATAAAAGATATTGTCGGACCGAACAATTTTTCTTTCGGCTATGACGAAAAAAACAAATCTGCTAAATTTTATACCAAAGTGATAACAATGCCGAAAGATTCCGACAGAACATCTTATATGATGAGATATCAAATACTTACAAGA
>ONUQ01000004.1 GCA_900321055.1 uncultured Elusimicrobia bacterium | reverse complement strand
GGTGTTACATATCCTGAAATAACAGAATATCAAGTTAGAGCAATATTTGAAGTTGCAGTTGAGCTTTTGAAGGAAGGAAAAAAAGTTTATCCTGAAATTATGATTCCTGTTGTATGTACGGAAAATGAGCTAAAATTTCAAAAAGAGATAGTTGAAAAAGTACATAAAGAAGTTTTAAAAGAATCAAAAATAAAAAAATTAGATTATTCTTTCGGTACAATGATAGAAATTCCAAGAGCAGCTTTAACAGCAGATAAGTTAGCTGATGTAGCAGAATTTTTCTCTTTTGGTACAAACGATTTAACACAAATGAGTTTTGGTTTTTCAAGAGATGATGTTGGTGCTTTCTTAGGAGACTATCAAGAAAAGAAAATTTTAGCAGCAGATCCTTTCCAAACAATAGATCAGGAAGGTGTTGGTCAATTGATTAAGATAGGATTGGAAAAAGGAAGAAAGGTAAGAAAAAATATGAAAATTGGTATCTGCGGAGAACATGGTGGAGAGCCTAAGTCTGTTGAATTCTGTAATGCTATAGGAATGACTTATGTTTCCTGCTCACCTTTCAGAGTTCCTATCGCAAGACTTGCAGCAGCACAAGCAGTTGCAAAAGAAAAAAAATCAAAGAGAAAGTAATTATATAAAAAAAAGTATCGGACTAGTCATACAGACTAACAAAGACTAGTCCGATTTTATGGTATTTGAATTATGAAAAAAATATTAAAATTATTTCTTTGCTTATTTTTTTGTTTTATAATAAACATTTCATTATATGCAAAAGGTCAAGAAAAAACAATCTTTGTAGACGGAAAAGATTTTGTTAATATATCAATAGACAATAAAATCTTTGCACCCAACGACAACGGTCATTTTAATACACTAACATTTGAAATTTCTCTCTTAAAAGAAAAACTTAAAATAAAAACTTGGAAATTAGATATTTTGAGTTTACAAACAAATAAAGTAGTGTATTCTTTTTTTGGTAAGAAAGAAATCCCAAAAACATTAGTTTGGGATGGACGAAATAATAATGGGAATATTGTAGAGGGGAAATATAAATATATATTTACCGCTATAATAAACAAGCAAAATGTAAAAATAGAACAACAAGATGAAATTATTATAGATATAACACCTCCTTTTATCTCTCTGGCTTCTTATCCGGACACAATTTTATCCAGTAAAGAAAAAAACAGATTTATAAATGATGTTAAATTCACATTTAGTATTGGTGACAGCGAAGAAAAACATATTGATAAAACACAAACTAAATTGCAAATATTTAGTTTTAAAGATACTATTATAAAAGAATGGAGTTTTGATAAATTTGATGAAATTCCACAAAGTATCAGTTGGGATGGAAAAGACGATCATTATGATTTAGTTGTTCCCCCGGGTGAATATAAAGTTATGTTGACAGTTTGTGATATTGTACATAACAAAACATCATTATCAACAAATATTACAGTTATTGAGCAATTACCGGGAAAAGATATTTCCAGTATTGTTGTAAAAGAAGAACCTAGAGGATTGGTTGTTAATTTATCCAGTAATATATTGTTCCCTTCCGGTAAAGCTGAGTTAAAAAGCGAAGCTGAAAGTTCTTTAAATGAAACTATTAATTTGCTAAATGCTTATCCGGCAAATAAAGTTTTAATAGAAGGATATACAGATTCTACAGGTAATAAATCTGTGAATCTTCAATTATCTTATGATAGAGCTCAAGCAGTATATATTTACTTTGTACAAAAAGGAATTTCTGCAGAAAGATTAAATGTTGTTGGTTATGGAGAAGAAAATCCTATAGCTTCAAATAAGACAAAGAAAGGTAGAGCTAAAAATAGAAGGGTTAATATAATAATATTAAAATCTCAAGATAATAATGATAACGAACAACCTAATAAAAAAGAAAAAGAAACACAGGAATAATAATAAATAATACATTGTAAATAATTGTGTATACATTAAAAACTATCAGATTGCCGATACAGTCATTCAAAAATAATAAACGAACAAAACAAGAGGAATATATGAAAATTACAATGCCGGAATTTAATAAAGTATCTAAAGAATTATTGCAATCTATGCCTTATCAATATATAAGAAGTAATATAAATGTTTGTATAGAAACAGATGAGTTCACATGCCTTTGCCCGTGGACTGGACTTCCTGATTTTGCTCATTTAAAGATTTGTTATGTTCCCAACAAAGTTGTAGTAGAATTAAAATCGTTAAAAATGTATTTACAATCCTATAGAATGGTCGGTATGGTACATGAGTCTGTTGTAAATAGTATAATAAAAGATTTAAAAGAATTATTAAAAACAAAACAAATTTTTGTGGAGTTAGTTTTTAAAATTAGAGGTGGACTTACAACAACAGTATCTGCAGGTAGTATAAAATAAATACAGGAATAAAAAAAGCAATATAATTATTAGAGAAAAATAATGAAAAAAGTTTGTATAATTGTCGGTTCTTTAAGAAAAGATTCATTTAATCTTCAACTTGCAAAAAAAATAGAAGAACTTATTTCAGGTAAAGTAGAAGTGTTTTACCTTGATTACAAAGATATTCCTTTAATGAATCAAGATATAGAGTTTCCTACACCTAAATCAATTGCGGATGTAAGAAAACAAATTCAGTTGGCAGATGCAATTTGGATATGCTCTCCGGAATATAATTTCACTATTCCGGGAGTTTTAAAGAATTTGTTGGATTGGTTATCAAGGCCATTAAAAGCCAATGATTTTTCAAGCGGAACTGCAGTTATGGGAAAAAAAGTTACGATATGTGGTGCAGGAGGAAAGTTTGCAACTGCGGGAATGAGAAAAAATCTTAAAGAGTTATTGGAATTCATCAAAATGACGGTTATTGCCAGTGAAGGAACAGGGATTTCTATCAATGCGGATGCTTTTACTACAAATAAAGTTATCTTCACACAAGAACAAATTAATCTACTTTTAAAACAAGCAGAACTCTTCTTATCCCAAATATAAAGGAAGGTATGAATTAGATGTCAAAACTTATAGCATTCGTAGGGAATCCTAATGTAGGTAAGTCTGTAATATTCAATAAACTTACCGGTCAATATGCTGTTGTATCAAATTATGCCGGAACAACTGTTGATGTAACAAGAGGAAATATTACAATTGATTCACAACAATATCAAGTTGTAGATACTCCGGGAATATATTCATTAATGCCGTTATCTGAAGATGAACAAGTTACAAGAGATCTTATTATAAAAGAGAAGCCGGATATAATAGTTCAAGTTTGCGATATGAAAAATATTGAAAGATCTCTACATTTATTTTGTGAACTTACACTTTTTAAAATTCCTATGGTGCTTGTTTTGAATATGAAAGATGAAGCATTACAAGCAGGAATAAAGATAAATACAGAACATTTAACAAATATCTTAAATGTTCCTATTACTTGTTGTACTGCAACAACAGGTGATGGTGTAAGTGATATTTTAAAAATTATTCCGCAAGCCAAAATAAGCAGTTTAAATGTTGAATATAAAAAAAATAAAGATATTCAAACAATAGAAAATATTTTAAAGGATAAAGTTTCAATATCAAAAGCATTGGCAATATATTTACTGTCAGGAGACAAGGATATAAAGCAATATGTCCCGCAAAAGTGGCAAGATAAAGTATTTAAACTGGTTTCTGATACCGCTAAAAACGAATACAAAATGTTTGCAGCACAAATATTTCACGATAATAATGAAACAATATTGAAGATTGTTTCAGAAGTAAAAACAATTGAGCACAGAAAACATAAAAGTTTTATGGAAAAGTTAGGCAACATTTGTTTGCATCCTTTTTGGGGAACAATAATAATGTTGTTAATAATTTTTATAATGTACGAATTTATCGGAGTGTTTGTTGCAGGCACAGTTGTAGATTGGATACAAACAAAAATTTTTGAAGAGCTGATAACTCCGTTTATCGCAAAATGTTTTGATTATTTCGGAATAGGATATTTCATAAAAGATTTATTTTTAGGTCAATACGGAATTATTACAATGGCAATTCCTTATGCCTTTGCAATAATTTTTCCTATTGTTATTGCATTCTTTTCTTTTTTCGGAATACTTGAAGACTCCGGTTATTTACCACGACTTTCGGTTATTCTTAATAAACTGTTTTCCCTTGTCGGATTAAACGGTAAAGCTGTTCTTCCTATGATTTTAGGGTTAGGTTGCGGAACAATGGCAGTACTTAGTTCCAGAATACTTGAAACAAAAAAAGAAAGAATGATTGTTGTAATTTTGTTATCTCTTGCGATACCATGTTCAGCACAGTTAGGAATAATTCTTGCAATGTTATCATCTGTATCTGTTAAAGCAACAATATTTTGGTTATTGTGTATATTATTTTCACTTTTCTTAATAGGAAAACTTTTAGATTTTTATGTTAAAGGTAAATCTACAAATTTTATTATAGAAATTCCTAAAATGAGAATACCGTCAATAATAAATATTTTGTCTAAAGTTAAAATGAGACTTGTATGGTATATGAAAGAGGTTGTCCCTTTATTTATTTTAGCTACCGTCGGTTTATTTTTTATGGATAAAATTCATTTACTTAAAACTCTTGAAAGATGTTTTTCTCCTATAGTAGTAAAATTTTTAGGGTTGCCTATAGAAACAACAAGCACATTTATTATGGGTTTTTTAAGGAGAGATTACGGAGCATCCGGAATTTATACTTTGGCACAAGACGGGCTTTTATCGGGAAACCAAATTTTGGTTAGTGCGGTAGTTATAACATTGTTTGTTCCGTGCCTTGCACAAAGTTTGATGGTAATAAAAGAGCATGGGATAAAAATTGCATCAATAATTTTTGTTGCGATAACGGGTTATGCTGTGTTGTTTGGCGG
>ONUQ01000085.1 GCA_900321055.1 uncultured Elusimicrobia bacterium | reverse complement strand
TTGATGTATCAAGAGTAGCAACCGTACTTCTGCCGTATCTTCTACCGCAAGTTTCACCGGGATTTATTTGCAATCCGTAATATGTTGTAATTATTGAAGGCTTGTGAGTGTGCCCATAAATTATGTAAGCATATTTTTTTGTAGGGGTAAATAAGTGATGAGTTAATAGAAAACTTTTATTATCCAGTACAAATTCATAAGGAGCATCATAAATATTACCAAAAGGTTCTATCGTTTTTGTGAGTCCGTAGATATCAAAATCATTGTTTCCAAAAATTGCTAAAAAAGGAACTTTTAAATTTGAAAAATATTTTGCAGATTGCGAAAAAGAAAAATCCCCGGCATGCAAAACAAACTCTACTTGCCGGAGATTAAAAAAACTTATGGCTTTACAATAGTTTATCTATGTTATTGTGAGTGTCAGATAAAATACCTATTTTCATTTATACAGAAACAACATCTTTTATTTCAGGAATTTTTTCCATGAGAGTCTTTTTGATACCAAGTTCTAATGTCATTGTTGACATCGGACAACATCCGCAATGACCTTGCAGTCTTACTTTTACAATGTTATCTGCGGTAATTTCAACTAATTCTACATTTCCGCCATCTGCCATAAGAGAAGGTCTAACTTCATTTAAAACTGCTTCAACTTTTTCTTTCATCATATACTCCTATATTTTATTTTTTTTACTCAATCGCGTCCAAGAGGAGTTGAACCTCTAGCCTTTTGATTCGTAGTCAAACGCTCTATCCAATTGAGCTATGGACGCATTTAATTGTCAGCAGAAAAAAATTTATTTAAAACTTGTATAAAAATAAATTACTATTTTTGTTCTTGCTTTTTTTATTTTCTTGCAGAAGAAACTTAATAATTACATTTCTATTTATTATAATAATTTTGATATTGTTTTACAACTGTTTGTATTGGTTGTGTAAGAATTTTATATAGCTGTTATAATTGTAGGTTAAAGAATTTTTTAATTTTTTAAATGTTAAATTTTTAAAAATATTAGTAATAATATGGATTTTTTTATAAAATATTTAAAGTATCATATATAGTTGTTCTTTGTAAAAGTTTAATGTCTATAGAATTAGTACAATTATAATTATGCATATAATATGTATTTACATAATTTTATTTTTATGTTAAAATTAGGGGGTATAATTAAAAGGCTTTGGTGGAAGAAGATACTTTTTTAGAAATTAAATACAAACACTCTTTAAAATATCATTCAAACAAAAAATCCAATAGCTTAAAGACGGGGTATTATGATGGCAAAGATTACTTTTTTATTATGTTCAATTATGTTTTTTTCTAAAAATTTATTTGCGGAAGATGTAGCATCTACAGCTGCACAAACAGGGAGTGCTTTTGGTGGCTTAATGCCATTATTGATAATATTTATATTTTTTTGGTTGTTTTTAATTAGACCACAACAAAAACAAAAAAAAGAGCTGGAAAAACAAATAAATGCTATAAAAAAAGATGATACTGTATTAACTTCCGGCGGAATATATGCAAGAGTAGTAGCAGTAAAAGAACAGGATATTGAGGCAGAAATTTCGCAAGGAGTTAGAGTAAGAATTTCTAAAACTGCTATTGTTAGTGTAAAAAATCCTAACGAACCGGTTACTCCTGAAATAGTGAAAAAATAAAAATGAATACAAAAGAACTTACTTTTTCAAATGTAATGCTTAAAGATGTGAAAGCTAATCAGGAAGTAAATAGCTTTATTCAAGCTGCAAATGATTATTTGGGGGCAATTGGTTATACGGAGCACGGATATAGGCATGTTAGTATGGTTTCGTCTATGGCGGAAAGCATATTGTCAACTTTAGGGTATCCCAAAAGATTGCAAGAACTTGCAGCTATTGCCGGATATATTCACGATATAGGAAATGTTATAAATAGGCAAGATCACGGTCAATCTGCAGGGTTGATGGCATTACATTTATTGAGAAAAATTGGTTTTACCGCTGATGAAGTTGCTTTAATCGTTTCTGCTGTCGGAAATCATGAAGAAGAAATAGGAGAACCTGTTAATTCCGTTGCTGCAGCACTTATGATAGCAGATAAGTCGGATGTTCATAAAACCAGGGTAAGAAATATTAATATGATTTCTGCAGATATTCATGATAGAGTGAATTATGCGGTTGACAGATCTTTTTTACAAATAGATAAAGATAAAAAAAATATATCTTTAAATTTGAATATAGATACCAAAATAGCTCAAGTTATAGAGTATTTTGAAATATTTATGTCCAGAATGACAATGTGTAGAGTGGCAGCAAGATTTTTAAATTGTAAGTTTGAATTAATAATAAATGAGAGGAAATTACTTTAAATGAACAAACTAGGATTTAGAACAGTAGTTACAGCGTTGTTAATCATTCTTTCGGGTTATTTTTTATTCCCTACATTTGAATGGTATAGAATGAGTGACGATGAAAAAGCAAAAGCAGAACAGGCAAAAGATCCGATTATTGGAAAGACTTTGAATTTAGGTCTTGATTTAAGAGGAGGAACTCATCTGTTATTAGAAGTAGATGCTTCTAAATTAAATGAGAAAGTAGCAATAAAAGATGCCGTTGCTAGAGCGGTAGAAATTATTAGAAACAGAATTGACCAATTTGGTGTAGCTGAACCTTTGATTGCAAAACAAGGAGATAGATGGATAGTTGTTCAGCTTCCCGGAATAAAAGATCCTAAAAGAGCAAAAGAACTTATTGGAAAAACAGCATTGTTAGAGTTTTGTTTAGTTAGTACGGATACCGATGCTTTAAATAAAATACAAGCTAAAATGTCAGAAAAAAAATTATCCGGTGCAGCACAAGCTTCAAGTGATCCTGAAATTGCGAAACTTATTCCGGAGGGATATTTTATAGCAGACAGTAAAGAAAACGGTAGAGTTTATTTACTAAAAAAAGCTACATTAACCGGAGCATATTTAGTTAATGCAAAAGTTGAACTTGCTTCAGGCGGTTTTGGGTTTCCTCATGTATCTTTGGAATTCAATCAAGAAGGAGGAATGTTATTTGCAGATATTACAGGTGCAAATATAGATAGAAATTTAGCTATTGTGCTTGACGGTGTGGTTCAGTCTGCTCCTGTTATAAGATCAAAAATTCCGGATGGAAGAGCAATAATAGAAGGTAATTTTAATTCTGAGGATGCAAAATTATTAGCAACTGTATTAAGAGCAGGTGCTTTACCGGCTCCTGTTAATATAATAGAAGAAAGAACAGTCGGACCAAGTCTTGGTGATGATTCTATTAAAAAAGGTTTTTCTTCTGCATTAATTGGTGTAGCCGTTGTTCTTTTATTTATGTTTATATATTATGGCTTTTCCGGACTTATTGCAGATTTTGCCTTATGTTTGAATTTCTTTATACTTATGGGAGTAATGTCTTATTTTCAGTTTACATTGACATTGCCGGGTATTGCAGGTATTGCTTTAACACTTGCTATGGCGGTGGATGCGAATGTGTTGATATTGGAAAGAATTAGAGAAGAATTAAATCTTGGAAAAACATCAAGAGTTGCAGTTGATGCCGGATATGATAAAGCTTTTGTAACAATTTTTGATTCAAACTTAACAACATTAATAGCAGCAGTTTTCTTGTTCCAATTTGGAACGGGACCTGTAAAAGGTTTTGCTGTTACATTAACAATAGGTTTATGTATCAGTATGTTTACGGCAATAGTTGTTACAAAATTAATATATGATTTCTTATTTAAAGAAAACTTTATAAATAAAATAAAATTATAATAATTGGAGGAATAATACTGTGCAATTTTTTAAAACACCTAATATAGATTTTGTAGGTAAAAGATATATAGCATTTACAATATCAATAATATTGTTAGCTTTAGGTATCTTGGGTTTGACTGTGAAAGGTCCAAGTTATGGTATAGATTTTAGCGGTGGTATTTTAATGCAATTTTCTTTTAATAAAGATGTTCAATTGGATGTTGTAAGACAAGGATTATCTTCACAAAAAAATTTAGATTTTGAATTACAGTCAACAGGCAAACAGGGAATAATTGTAAGAGTAAAAAAAACAGATAAATCTCAAGAAGAGATGGCTTCTGAAATATCTTCTGTGTTGCAATCAAAATTAGCAGATACACAAATAACAACAGACAGAGTTGAATATGTTGGTCCTGCAGTTGGTAAACATTTGTCAAAGCAGGCAATGTATGCTTTTAGTTTTGTTTTTATGGGTATTATTGTTTATGTTGCTTTTAGATTCAAATCGGCATTATGGGGAATAGTTGGAGTTTTAGCTTTAATTCATGATGTTTTTGTTACTTTTGGTGTGATGGTTTTGACAGACAGACAAATAGATTTAACATTAGTTGCTGCTCTTTTAACTATAGTCGGTTATTCTATTAATAATACGATTGTGTTGTTTGACAGAATAAGAGAAAATTTAAGACTTATAGCAAAACAAAGTTTTGCTTCTGTTATAAATGTTAGTATTAACCAAGTTTTGGGAAGAACTATTATTACATCTTTAACGGTTGCAATGGTTTCTTTTATTATTTTGGTTTTAGGTGGAGAAGTTATAAGTGATTTCGGTTTAGCTTTGTTTATAGGAAATGCAATTGGTTTATTCTCCAGTGTATGTGTTTGTGCTCCATTAACCTATGAATGGGAAAAGAGAAAAAGAGATAGATTTAAAAAGAATAATTCTTTAAAAAAATAATAAAGTTTGAAAGTAGATATTTGAAAAAGTTTATAACGGCAAGTTGGATTTTTTTAATTTTATTAAATTTTGTTGTTAGTGATTTAATTGAATTATGAGAAAAATAAAAAATTTTAAGATAACAATACGGACAAGAGAAGTATCCAGAATAGTAAAAAAACTTCTTAATGTTGAAGATTTAGATATTGAAATAGAGGAAGCTATACAAAAATCTTGTTTTATATGCGACAAGATAATAAGACCGGCAGTTGTATATGATACTTTTTCAAAAGAATCTATGACTTTTGATATAGATATTGAAGCCCCGGAAAAATGGATAGCAGTTAGTCCTTATATTTTAACAATAGGGAATGTTTTACAAGAACAGTATGAAAAAAATAAAAGCATTTTTGGAGATTATGCTGTTCAAATAATATCTGCGATTTCTGCCGATGCACTTGAGCAATCTAAAAATTTTGTTCAAAAAATAATAAATTCTGAAATAACAAAAGAAGATAATTGTGATTTATCAAGAAGTATAGAAATACCACAACAATATAATCAAAGAATAGTAGAATATTTACCGATAGAAAAAATTAATTTATCTTTATCTGAAGAAAATAAATTTGTTCCCGTGAATACAAGTGCAGGGTTATATTATTGGATTCCGTTAAAGAAAAGGAATAGAAGATAAAGCTAAAATTTATAAAAATATTAAGCTAATTATAATAAAAAGGATGAGTTCGGTAAATATTGACTTTTTATAAATAT